>JAISYN010000200.1 GCA_031269915.1 Synergistaceae bacterium | reverse complement strand
GTTCCGGGCGAGAAATGGCAGGACACGGTGCAGGGCTGGCAGGATTACCCGCACCTGGGGATGAAGGTGGAAATCGAAGACGGAGAGGCGTCAAAAAACCCGATAACCCATCCCATCGTGGCGGAAGAAGCGCAGACGCTGTTGAACAAACCCGAGAAGGAGGCGGGGAGCGTCCTTTCGACCGTCGTGTCCAATCTCGCGCTGTTCCGCGACCCGGTTGTGTCAAAAAACACCAGCCGAAGCAGTTTTCGCATAAAACATCTCATGCGCCACGATTCGCCGGTCTCCCTGTACCTCGTGGTGAGCCCGACAGACCAGTTGAGGCTGACGCCGCTCGTGAGGCTGATAATAACGCAGATCATTTTCAGCCTCGCGAGCCATATGGACTTCGCGGACGGAAGAAGCGTAGAGGGGTATAAACACAGACTACTCCTGCTGCTGGATGAGTTCCCCTCTCTCGGGAGGCTCGATCTCTTTGAAAGGGCGCTGGGGTTCATAGGAGGATACGGACTGAAATCCTTCATCATCGCGCAGGGACTGCCGCAGCTCTTCAAAGCCTACGGAAAGGAGGAAGCGATCCGGGTGGGGTGTCACATTCAGATAGCGTTCGCGCCGAACGACATGGAGACGGCGGAGTATCTCAGCAAATCGACAGGCCAGATGACGATAATCAAAACCAATTACAGCGAAACGTCGCAGGACGGGAAGCTCTTCGGCGGCAAATCCAGGCAGACCTCATTGCAGGAGGTGCAGCGTCCGCTCATGACGCCGGACGAGTGCCGTAGGCTTCCGGGCTTGAAGAAGGACTCAAACGGCGACGTTATCGACGCCGGGGACATGCTGATATTCCCCTCCGGCTTCTCCTGCGTCTATGGCCGGCAGACGCTATACTTCAAAGACCCGAAGATGGATAAACGCTCGAAGATTCAGCCGCCTATGGAAAGCGACCGCCTGATAGGGGAAGAATCCGAGATAAGCTGACGAAACAAATGGCGGCAACGATTGCACGTTGCCGCCGCATTTTTTATATAAAGGAACCCGGCGGGGCGGCATTCCCGCATCTCCTACCCGTAAGGGGGCGACGGCTGCCCGTTCCGTCCTCAAGGTTCCATTGCTTATATTTTGTCTTACTCAATGCGCTTTGTCAACCGACTTTTATAAGGGTTTTCATCGCTAAGAAACCATCCAGTTCTTCCTGACGAAGCGGGTATATAGTCCGAACAAAATAGACATTGTTCTTGCTGGCTCTGACGGCCACCTTGAGTATTTCCCCGTCAGGCATCGTTTTAATATACTCGATAGCGCTGTGACGGAACCCAACATAATGAGGGCTTTCAAGAATACCTTTTATCACCGATTCAAGCGCATCGCCATATTTTTGGTGAGTAGCCGGGTGGTTTGCTTTCACATGTTCCCTGTTGCTGTCTCCCCAGAGCACAGCGGAAGGGCTTATCGCAAGGCCAAGAACGTTGATTACAAATTGCGTTATCTGACCTATTAGTACAGGCATTCTCCTACCACTCACCTTTGACGCCGGCCAGCATCCTCAAAATTGCCTTACATGATAAACGATTCTCAGGCAATAAGGGCATTGCGAATGGGCAAGGCTTAAATCGAACATCATTATCCCATCATTCAGATATTCCGCGCGAACACGGAGGGGACGCCGAACAACAGCGACCAGAGCGAAACGACCGTTTTTTGCGTCGCGGGCAGTGAGGTGTCCCTGCACCACCAGAGATTGGCCATGCAGATGATAACGTCGGGTTTTTGCGTCATGGAGATTAGAAACGGCCACGTCAGGAAAGCCTCGTAACAGACGATGACTGCTGCTTTCCTGCCGCCAGGCAGCGGGAGGATGCCGCATTCCCAGAGATGGATGTTGGCGCCCGTCTTTGCGAACGGCCCTTTGTACATCGAGTACATTACTGGAATCCGCTGGCGTGTGTAGGCTATTCTTCCTCGATGGGCCATGAAAACGGCGTTGTCGTATTTTCTTCCGTCGCCTGCCGGCAGTTCCGCGCCGAATATCACGGCTTTGTCAGGAAGGAGATGCCGAATCTCGTCTCTCCAGAGTTCAAGCCCAGCTTTGTTCAGCCTTCCGGCTATCGTCTCCGGCAGGACGACGATTTTTGCCTCAGATTGGGAGACGTTTCGTTTCCTGAGATCGTTGAATACCATATTCGCGCGGTCGTAATCCCGCTCGAAGCTGAAACTGCCGCTGCCGAGCCTACCGAACGAGGTATCTATTGCGATGATTCCCTTCGGCTCTGGGGGAACATACCAGCTATTCGGAGCCAATATCGTGAACGCGGCTATGACGCAGAGAGCGGTGTATGCGGCTTTCCGCGAAGCGGCGCAGAATACGTAAACGGCCAGCATGGTTATCATCCCGGCGAACCCCCAGCCTTTGAAAAACGTCCCGGAGGCGATGAGGGGATTGATTATGCCGATAAGCGACAATGGAGGAAGCGGATAAGCGATAAGGAACGCCGGGATGACGGCCATCGCCTTCAATTCCGGGTCGCTGTCCCAGAGGGCGAGGAACGGCAGGGATACGCCGAATGACATCAGGAAATAAAGCGCGGCGGCCTGCCAGAATGTGTGATCCTCGGACAGAAACACCGCCGCTCCCGGCAGGAGCCCGCGTGATGCCGCGAGCTTATAGGCCAGTATGACGCCGAACGCCGCGCGTCTCGACCGGGCGAGCGTCCAGAGCACAGGCACGGCAAGGACAAGAACTGACATCCTCGGAACCGTTGTAAATCCCGTACAGCCTATGGCAGCCGAGAATAAAACCAGGAGCAAATCTCTTCTAGCCGCCATTATCGCTTTCATCACATGGCTCCAAAATATCGCCCATCTCATGACGCAGGGAAAAATTTCCGCAAACGGCGAACATCCCGCCGTTGTCCTCGACGAGTTTGAAAGCCGTGTTCCTGCCATACGCTTTCAGAATATCGTTAAAACTCAGTTCGGTAGTCACGACTGTCGGCAGTTTTTTGTCATACCGCGCGGAAACGATGTCGCTAACGTCGGCCTGCCTGGCTGACAAATTCCCCTCTCTGCCGAAGTCGTCTATGACCAGGAACAGCTTGTCTCTCGCCTCATCCAGTTTGTTTCTGTCGCGGGCGATCTCGTTCGCGGTTCCCCACATGGCGCGTTCGCCGGCGTAGGCGGCGCGGCTCCATGTTTTGGTATTCAGCGGATCAGGTATCCTGCTCCTGAGAAATTCCTTGAACGCCCATGCCGCTCCGAACGATTTCCCAGCGCCGCTCCCGCCGCTCAAGACCAAAAATCCCCCGAAACGCCATTGCACTGCCCACGCGAAAGCCGGCGTCTCGATGTAATCGCCGAAGTTTCCGATGTGCCGTTCGGGAACCCCGGTATCCAGCGCGAGTTTGCGCAGGAATATCTCCAGTCTTTCGCCTAACGCGCTTCCATACGCGCAAAATTCGCTCAGGATGGGACAGCGGACACGCTGTGGCTTCCCGGATTGAGGAGTTACCTGAACCATGCCGTCCCCGCAGATAGCGGGACAGGTTTGCAGGCCGTCCAGTTCCGTCTGGATTTCCTCTGCTATCGCCAGTACCCGCTCCATGTTCGTCTCAGAAAAGACGGCGCCGATGTGCCGCGGCGTCGATTTCTCGCAGGATCGCTTTAGCATCTACAAGCCCCCTCTCGTCCGTGTATTTTTTTTCCAGTTCCCGCGCTTCCGTTGCCGCTTCGTTGAACGCCGTTCCGTTCTGGAAGGGTAAAAAAGCGCCTTCGAGGATTTTTTGCATACCGCGCTCGCCGATGAGCCAGTCGAAGTCGGCCCGCCATTTGTCTTTGTTCTGGCCCATAGGCCAAGGAAATTCCCTCACGCTGGAGAAAAACTTCTTCCACCAGACAGGCTCTTTGCGGTCAGGGCTTTCTCTTATCCGCTGTCTCAGGACTTTTGCCCGAGAAGCCGTGATCTTTTCCGCTTCGGGCAGTTCCGGCAGCGTGGAGTTGTAGATTTCACGGATTGTCTCGAATAACTCTGATTCAGGGCTGGTTTTTTGGTTTTGGTCTGCTTCATTTCCCTCTGTGTCATATTCTTGGTTTTGAGATTTTGCGGATTCAAGATTTTTTTCTCTCTCTTCCCACCGTTGGGGGGTAAGGGGGGAAGAGTTATCTTTGGAGCTGTTAAAAAGGCGCTGTTCAAATACATTATTAAGCCCCGACTGTGAGTCACCCCTGGGGTGACTGTCTGACGGGGGTGGGGTGACTGTCCTGCACCGGTGACTGTCAGTCACCCCTGAATCGTCATCCGCC
>JAISYN010000139.1 GCA_031269915.1 Synergistaceae bacterium | reverse complement strand
TGGCGCGGGTTGCGCGATGAAAGCGCCCCCTTCTTCTGCGGTGGATTCCGGCGCGGAATCTACCGTATAGTCCGTGTCGTTTACCTTCTTTCCCATTCAGTAATCACCTGTCTTTCATTGTCTGAGGCCGCCCGGTCTCCCAGACGCTCTCAATTTGGCCGAAGAACACCGGCCAGGGTTGCTCGTCGAAGAGATACCATTTGAATGGCATCTCCAGCCTGTATTTGCGCTCCAAGTATCGCGTCGTCAGTAATTCTTGCCTCACGGTTTCCACAATGTTCATTACATCACGGTATCCTTGGCAATCCGGTGTGTCGTCATAGGCTCCAATGAGGATGCGGACCGTGACGCGCGTTGCGTCCGGCGCGTTTTCCTCTTTATCCGTACCTTCGTCGAATTTCACGACGGCACAGGGGAAATTGGCCTCGAAATCCTCCGGGCCATATACGGCCTCCTGTGTTTCTTCCTGCTGCCCGCGCGGTTTGACTGTTGGACCTTTCGGTTGCGGCAGGTATTGAGTGAATACCTTGACAACTTTTTCCGTTCCGTCCTTGGCAGGCAGCATATAGTCCTTAAACAGCTCGCGCAGGCGCTCCGCGAGCGCATCTTGGAGATTAACGGCAATCATTTGAATGCCCCCAAGAGGCGCAGAATCTCATGATCCAAACGCTTTTCAAAGCGTTCGTGGGCTTGTTTTTCCATCATCGAGCGCGTTTCTTTGTTGGCTATCGCCTGCGGCACGGACGGGCTGATTACCGGCATCGCCGGATTTCCCTGTCCTTGTGGAAGGAACATAATGGTCTTCCGGCCATCTTTATCAGCTATAAAGCCGGTTTTTAGGGTCTTCATTCCGGTAGTTCGCACCGCAACTCTAAGCGATTTACCCTCGCCTTGCGCTTTGTACTCTGGAATCGGCTTGCGGCGACCGGTAGAGACCAGCGAGACGGATTGATTTACGCCCGCTGCTTTCTTGAGCAACAAGTGTTTTCGGATTTCACCCGGCAGGAGATGGTATCTTTGTTTCGTCTCCTTCACCGCATCCGTCTTTAATCCGTCTCCCACACGGTGGAGTGCGCTTTTCACGGCGCGCTGCGCGCCTCCGGGGATAGCCGCAAGAGATATTCTCGCGTGTTCCAGCTTTTCGCTGGAAACATGGATCACCCCTCTGCTCATGATTCGTTCGCCTCCAGTACGATCCTCCAGACACGATCTTGCAGTATCCGGGCGTCGGCGACGGTGTAGAGCCGGCCATCCAGACGTAAGGCTTGGTCAGCCCTTACACCCTCAATTTCATCTGCGCGAATAAACAAAAGCCCTCTGGCTTTCACAATCCCTTCGGGTGTTTTGTTCGTGTCGGCCCGTATTTCTATGGACTGGCCGCGCCGGTCACCGACGAAAATGGACAGCACCTTTTTACCGTCGATGTCGTGTAATTTGCCGAATTCTTCAATGTTGAACCAAGCTGCGCCATCTTCAAGGTCGAGGACCATCTGATCTCCAAAGGTAGTTTCATTCTCGTAGAGTTCAATCAGCTCCTTCATTGCCGTCGCCTCCGGCGTGTTCAATGTCCCAAGCCTTCAGTAGCGCAATGATTCCGGCTTTGTTCGTCCCTCTGGGAATATCAATGTCGCGTTCTTTGGCCAGGTATTCGAGGGTTCTGACGTTTTTGATTTCGTAACTTTCAGTTTCCGCAGAAAGCGCAGGAGAGTTACCTTCGTCTGCGCCGCCGACATACTCCGCTTTTTTCTGCCGCACCAGATCCAGCGTGTCCGCCGTGTCGGGAAGAATATCTCCGGGCCTGTAAAGCACACTGCCGGACATGAATTTCATGCCCGGCAGCAACCGAATTTTCCTCATAGCAACACCTCTACGCGCTGGTGACGACGCTCTTGAGAACCAGCCAGCTCCTCAAATCGTGCGGCATAGGCAGCGGGCGCGAACTGATGGAAATGAAACGCTGCGGCGGTTTCTGAGTAAACCACGTATTAGGAACGTATTCCTCCATGTGGGACACGAAATTTCCTTTGTCGTCTACCAGCGTTATGAGGCCATAGAGCATCGAGTTAATTTCCGAAGACGACTGCATGATGACCGTATCGGGGTCCACAAGCGGCTTGAGTTTCGGTTTCCCGTCATCATCAAGATCAGTGTCGTCGGGATACCATTCTGCGTAGCTGTACAGGTCCAGCGTGACCTCCGGCGTAATGACGCGCCCGATATAGCGTATCCCGTTTTCGAGTTGCGCAGGCTTTATCTCGCCGATTTCTACCCGTTTGATGTCCAGCAGGCTCAAGATTTTCTCATTGTTCATCAGGGCCTTGGCCGCCGCGCTTCCGAGAATCAGCATGTCGGGATTGACACCCCACTTCTGCATTTCTTCAGCATAAACCGCTAATTGTCCCAAGATGTCGGCATCCGGCGTCCAGCGGTCACCACTCGCTACATGCACAATGTTTTCGAATCCATAGTCTACCCTGTAATTGACACCTTTGCCTCTGATAGTAAGGGCTCCGTCCTGCTTGACACGCGCGCACATAAATTCTTCGCGCCGGTAAATTGTATCTTGGAGGTCGATGATGTCCTGCGCGGCGATTTTAATCGCCCGGTCCTCCGGTGTCATGCCGCTGTTGTAGATATCCTCGCCCAATAGCTTCTGAGCCAGAGTATCGTTGGTTATCCCACGCTCCGGCGCGATCAGAGGCGTGCGGAATGTCTTGATTTCGTACCCGTCGCGCTCAACGGATTCAGACCCCGTGCGCGGATTAACGTAAGGCGCAAGGCGGCGTCTGGCTTCCTGAAACTCGAAGCTGACCGTCTCTGTAGGGAAAGTGACGGTGCTGCTGAAAAACCTGTTCTTAAAAAACGTGCGAAGCGGCAGCGCCCTTTTGATGACGCCCCGCATCGTCTTCGGCGAATACAAGTCCATTATCATCCCTCCTATTTGTGAACATTCCGCAAGAAAATCTTCTGCCGGCGCAGAGGTTCCCGCACAATCTCGATCTGCTCGCCGTGGTCGTCCTCTTCGGCCTCCCACGGTAGAATAATGGCGTTTGCGTTGAAGTCTCCCTCGAAGTAAACCGCCGTCTCCGCATGTTCATCCGCTGGAATGGTCACCGTATCGGCCAGTATCCCGAAGGTTCTCCCGTCGGGAATGGGAACATTGACATCAACGGTTTCCGAGTTTCCGGTAACGGTTACGGGCACAGAGGATGCCTGGGGAGTAAGCCCGGCGACCGTGCAGGCGACGAAAACTTTTTCGTCTTCTATTACATCGCTCATCAAAAGTGTTCCGCGCGTGAGTGTTCCATCATCCGCGACACGTACCTTCACGATATCGGTATATACAGCACCTCGCGGGCCCACCAGCAAATTATCCGGGGCGGGGATCTTCGCCTCCGGTGTTACTAAATCCAGCGTTACGGGATTGTTCATGCCTTATACCCCCTTATTTCGTTGATCTCGCTCGCGACCCGTGCCGCGGCTTCATCTTCCGATTTTCCGCTGATGTTCGGCGCAAGCGCAGCGTTCACCGCATTCGCGTCTTCCTGCCTGTTCTTCAGCATTTCCGCGTTGGTACTCGCCTGTAACAGTTCCATTGCGATGTCGCGGGCATCCTTTGGCTCCTCGTACTTTGCCTTCGCGATGACCGTTTCACGCCCTGGGCCGATCAGTCCGTCAAGAGCCTTGAGCCGTTCGCGCTCTGCCTGTACGCCACGCTCATAGGCCGCCGTGTCCGCCGTGTTGCGTATTTCCGCCGCAAACTGGGGAAACTCTTTTTCTAAATCCGCCGTATTTTTGATGTCCAATACCGTTTCCTCCTTCGATTGATTTTGAATTTCACTTACGGGCGCTGTCGCTGTAGGTTGCGTGGCCAGCTTCAGCCGCACCTTTTTCGCCCCTTCGGGCATTTTCGCGCCGAGCGACCGGCTGAATATCGACGCGCCCGCCGCCGTTTCCCATGAAATATCACCTTCCGTCAGACTTCGGGCGCAGGCCGCAATCTCTATTGCCTCATCCGTTTCGTCGCAGAAACCCAAAGACAGGGCTTCATTGGCTGTCATCCATGTTTCCTCGTCCATCATGGACTTGATTTTGTTTTGGTCGAGCCCGGTTTTTGCCACGTAGACCGCCGCGATAGTATCCCGAACCTTATCCAAAAAATTGGCAGCTTTACGCATATCCTCCGCTTCACCCCAAGAAAACATCACCGGATTATGGATCATCATCATGGCGTTGGCGGGCATGATGATTTTGTCGCCGGCCATCGCTAGAAAGCTCGCCGCGCTGGCCGCCAGTCCGTCGATTCTCACGGTCTTATGCGCTTTGTGTGTTCGCAGATAGCTGTACATGGTCTGCGCGTCGAATACCTCGCCGCCGGCGCTGTTGATTCTCAACGTGATGTTCGATATGTCACCTAAATCCTTGATTTCTTTCACGAAATCCTTAGCCGATTTTCCCCACCACTCGCCGATTTCGTCGTAAAGCAAAATTTCCGCTTCAATTTCGTCCTTCGCCTTCGCGGCCTTCACTGTCCAAGCCATTCGCGTCGTCATTC
>JAISYN010000107.1 GCA_031269915.1 Synergistaceae bacterium | reverse complement strand
GAAGCGGTTAGCGCCGGGTTTTCGGCCGCCGTTCCGCTTCCTGTCGAATCGAGCGCGGCGTACTGAGAGAAAAGCGAATTGTTATCGCCGCCCGCCGCCGTTTCAGCCTCCCCGCCGCCGGGGGACGCGAGGCCGCCGAGCGATATCTGCGGCGCGGAGGAGAACGCCTCCGATGCCATCTCTCTGTTTCGTTCCAACGCTTCCGACGCGGGCTTTTGAACAATCCGCACATTTTTCTCCGGCTTCGAAGGCTCCGGGATTGCCATTACCGGGGCCGCCGTTATTCTCCGGTCGTCGGAAGCGGTCGTTTCCGCGACTATTTCATCTCTCAGGTTTTTGTATATCGCCTCTCGTATCGCTTCCGAGTCGCTGTACAAACCAATCGCCGGTCTCATCTCCTTCTCCGCTATGGGAGGACTTGTCTGGGGCGCCGCCTCCCGCTGCGCTTCGCGGCGCGAGTCCATGCTGAATACCACCATACCCATCAGCACGGCTACGCCGGCGGTCACAATCCAGATGACCCGCGTGCTTTTCGGAGAGTTTTTGACTTTTTTCTTCCCGCCGTCACTCTCATCGGCAAAGTCGGGGACGAAATAATTCGAAGAGTCGTTTTGTTCGGCCATATCTCTATCCTCGCCTCACTCAATTTTCATACGGCGCGGCGACATTTACATCCCTGTATATGGCCACTCTGTCGCCGCCCACCTGAAGAATCCCGATGTCGAACAGCCGGTCCACGATGTACCTGTTGCCTTCCACCCTGTAGTTCGTCAGCTTTTCCTTGGCGTTGGCTTTTATAAAGAACGCGGGCGACTCAGTCACGGACATCTTCGCGGGCATCACTATGTACGTGTGTCCGCCGGAGTCATACACCGACGTGGGCTTCCACGGGATATTCTTCCCTTTGACGACTTTTATCGTATACTTCGTATATATATTTTCCGGGTCAACCGTCCGCGCCGTTATCTCGGGATTCCGGCGCGCTTCTTCGGAAGCTTTGATGTCGTCGGCGCGTTTGTACGTCTCCAGAAGCCGGTTCCACGACGCGGCGTCGGCCGCCTTCATCGTGGCCGGAACGTCGGGGTACACAAAACCGACGTAAGGCATGAACTGTTCCCCGGTGCCCGAAACGAACTCCAGGGAATATGTCCTTTTGTCCGTGTGTATCAGCATGTTGGCGGCTATATCCGGTACGAGCGGCTTCACGATGACGTGGGCGGTGAGTTCTCCTTCCGCCCCGCTCTGCGCGGAAGAAACCAGCCATCTCGCGCTGTCGGAAATATGCACGTTGCGCACTTTCTCCCTGGGTTCGAGTTCGATGTCCGTCAGGCGCAGCGGTTTGCAGATTATCCTCGGGTTCAGCGTGCCAAAATAAAAATTGATTCTCCCGTTATCCTGCAAATACGGCATCGGCGCACCGTTCGCCTCATCGTAAGCTTTCGCGAGACCGACCGCCGCTGCGTCTATCTTTCTCGTCGGCGGCAGTTGGTCGAGCTTTTTCAATTTTTCCTCCAGGGCTTTCGATTCCGGGTCATCGACGAATATCACTTGCTCATCGGCAGCCGCGCCGGCCTGCCCCTCCGGCGTGTCGAATGACGCACCGATATAACCGCCGACCTGCTCGAGAATATCCGCCGAGGTCATCTCCGGTGCGTCCTCTTCATCCGCCGCGCCTGTAATGACCATGCCCTCCTCGTTGAAAACCGCGCCTTCGGTTAAGCGCGGCGCGCTGGACACAAACGCGGCCGCGAACGCCGCAATCAATGGAATTGCAGCGAAGAGAAAGCGTTTACCGTAAAGTTTCATCTCTCTCGCCCCCTCCCCGTCAATAATTTCTGATAATATTGAAGTCGGTTATGTAAACGCCCAGCGGGTTGTCGATGAGCGCCGCGTACTCGCTCGGCGGGGAAACGGCGACTTCGAACGTGCCGATAAAACCGAACTTCTGATCCTGGTCTTGCCCGACCATCACGGTTTCTGTCCAGCTCGCCTCATAAATCTTGCCGCTTCCCGCCATCGGCTTTATCGTCAGTATGTTTATGCTGACCGGATACTTGGCGCCCGTGGGCGGCGACTCCCTGTAATAATTGTTCAACTGGGCCGCCGCGCTGCTTTCCGCGGCCACCGATTTGAAAGAATTCTCCGAGTAAACGAGCTGTGCGGCCATGTCGCGAAGCCGCGCCCTGCTGTTTATTATGAAAGACGCTATCTGCGCCGAAACTATCCTGGCGTCCACGTTGGCGGCGGTTACCTCGCTGACCGGGATGGCGTATCCGTGTTCGTCCACCTGTATGACGTATGGCTGAATCTTGACGCTTTTGGCGAGCGAGAAATTGCATAACACAGAGAGCGCCAGGAGTATCATCAGGACGAACGAGAGCAGCCGCCACTGCGCGACGGAGAACGCAAGTTCCTGATAGACGTCGATATGGCGCTTCTTCGCCTTCATCCACGGGTTGTTCTCGGCAACCTCCTGACGTTTTTTTTCGTCCGCCTCCTGCGAAATTTCTTTTTTCGCGTTCTGATTTCCGGTATCGTTTTTTCCCTTTTTCCCGAACAAAGACATAAGTTTATAAAACCTCCTCAGCGGTTTTCAATCCTGTTTGTCAACCGTTTTCATGGAATCGTGCATTGCCTGCCTCATATCGGCGCTCGTCGGCGCGGGACGCGCGTCGGGCATACCGGCGCCGCCTCTTGCGTCAGGCATACCGGCGCCGCCTCGTGCGTCGGGCATACCGGCGCCGCCTCTCGCGTCGGGCATACCGGCGCCGCCTCTTGCGTCAGGCATACCGGCGCCACCTCTCGCGTCTGGGATAACGCCGCCTCTAGCGTCGGGGATCG
>JAISYN010000046.1 GCA_031269915.1 Synergistaceae bacterium | reverse complement strand
GGAAGCAACAGCGACATATACGTGTGGAAGCCCGGCGACGGTAACGACACGATCTACGACTACAATTACGGCAAAGACTCGTACGGCCATACCGACGTTCTCAAAATCGGCGAGGGAGTAACGCCGGACGATATCGAACTGACGCGCCCGGCCGGAAGCAACGACCTGCTGTTCATAATCAATTCCACCGGAGAGACGCTGACACTGAAAGACTGGTATCTCGGCGCGGATTACCAGCTCACTCGTATAGAATTCGCGGACGGAACCATCTGGAGCCGGGCTAATTTGAACGCCGCTACTCTCGTTTTGCGAGGGACAGACGGAGACGATACACTTTCCGGCTACTCCGGTCAGAACAACATCCTCATTGGCGGAGAAGGAGACGATCTCCTTACCAGTAACAACGGGAACGACATTTACGTCTGGGCGCTCGGCGACGGCAACGACACCATCGACGACTACAGTTACAACAAACGCTACTACGGGGAAACGGGTATCTTAAACGTCGGCGCCGAAGTAGATCCCACACTTATAGCGCTTACGCGTAATAACAACGATCTGGTCTGCGAATTCAGTCAAACCGGGGAGTTCATCACTGTCCAAAACTGGTATTCTGCTGATTATTATCAGCTAACGAGCATGAATTTCGCTAACGGCACGACGTGGACGAGGGCGGATATCAACGCCATAGCCTCCGGGACGCTTTCCCCGTTCTCCACGAATCCGTAAGCCGCAGGCTATTGGAAACACCCGTTCCTTACGGAGGCTTTTGACGTATCAGATATCTAACGTGAGACGGCGGTACATAATATGAATCAACGGCGAGGACAGGCCGGGCGTCCAAGGCAGCCTGTCCTCGTTTGTTTGTTACGTAGATAAACTTCCAACCCACTCGGCGACGGTTTTATTCGGATTTTCCGGATGCCAAAACAAACTCGAACCGCGAAGGAAATTCCTCTCGCCCGGCATGATGGAGATAAAGCGTTAAAACGCCAGACGGTCTATCCGAGCACGGAGTGAAAACCGGCCGCGCCCATCGCGCGGTTCCTCATGCGCGGCCGGTTTCCAAACAATCTATTTCGAAGCGTTTAACATCTCGGCGTCAATCGCGGATTTCGCGACTTTCATGGCGTCCCTCACGCTTATGCCGATCCGCCTCATAACATTCCGCCTACTTTTTTCCGGCACAAACGCGTCGGAGTAAATGATCCTCAGCGTTTTCACATCGTAAACCGCCACATACTCAAGACACGAAGGGGCGATAAGGTCCACGCCCACGCGTTTTTCATCGAGCCGCTTGACGTCGAGCAGAACGCAATCCTCATACCCCCACAGCGCCCAGGGACTACCGAAAAAATCCCTGTTCCTGACAATATCCTCCAGTATCCGCGGCAGTTCCGCGCCGGTATTCGCGGAAGCCGGTACGGTCAACAACATCACGCACAGTGAAAGAACGGCAAATATTCGCTTCATAACACAACCTCCTCAATTTATCGGATATCCCAAACATTCCTCACACTGGCGTTCCCGTGTGTTTTTTCCGCCTAGCACGTTTGACGCGCTGATAATTCGCGCAGTTCGGGTGCTTGCTCCACGTATCCCTGTGTCCTTCCATATTCTCCCACCTCCCGCAAACGGAACACCGCCTCAACTTTATCTCTCCCGTGCAAGCGAGAAAGAACAGATACCACATCTCGGACAGGAGGCTCGTCGGTTCTACGGTTCTTTGAACTTCCCCCCTTTCATCCGCGTCGAACCGAAGTACCGGCGGATAACGCCTCATCTTCCGGCATATCTCTTCCCGGATGTACAGTGACGCCGCATCTTTCGCGTCAAACGTCACGGGATGATAATTTTCCACCAGGCGAGGCGGCAACGTGTAACACGGATAATAGATGTCGTTCTCTCCCTGCCCGAAGTCCGCCGAGCCGGACATATCCCTGGGGCAGGGACGGACATACGCGCGTTTCGTGTCCTCATTCCACTCAATGATCCCGTTGAGCCTCTTGTCATCCTTCAAAATCATCTCCCACAGCATGACCGCGAAACTCAGGTCGAGATGCTCCCTCCTCCATTCCCGCTCATCCTTCGGTTCATACGGTGAAAAAACGGCATCACCCCTCTCATGTTCGTCAGCCCAATCGAAAAGAGATTCCTCAGCGGGATTCATGTCCGAAAACTGGGCGAACAGCATGGGGTTTTCCATAGACCAATGAGCAAGCCGAATGTTGTCGGAAGTTTTTTCACCCGCGAAGATCGTTTCTCTCGTGGTCCGGCTCATTTTTTCGCCTCCCTCGTCTTTGGCCTGCCGTCCGCGTCGTCGAAGAAACCGCCGCATTTCCGGCATTTCCAGAACGGCCGGCCGTCACGCTTGCTCACAAAACGAACCGCGCGTCCTTTACAGCCTTTCGCCGGGCAATCCGCCTCTATCGGCTTTTCCCTTAAAACCGGGGTTCCATCCAAATCCCCGGACGTCACGCCAGGCGAACAGTCACACTTCCAAAAGAAACCAAACTTCCCCTCGTACCTCCGCGCCTGATGCCCGCAGCCGAGCGGACAGGGAGATTCCAAGACCTCAGCGCTCGCCGGCTCCCGGCGTTCCAGCCCTTGAACGTCGGGAACGCTCAACGTTTCCGACGTTATCTCCCGCACCATGCCCGCGACATCCGTGACGAAGGATTCCAGAGAGACGTTTCCAGCCTCTATGTCGCTCATGGTTCCCTCCCAGAGCGCCGTCATGTCGGGGCGCGTGAGCGCGGACGATTTACCGGCGTTTAATAGATCGATGAGTGTCCGCCCCAATTCGGTGGACTGGATTATCTTCTTCTTTTTCTCGATGTAACCGCGCCCGAAGAGAGTGGAAATGATTCCCTCCTGTGTCGCAGAGGTGCCGATCCCCTGCAGCTCCTTCAGTTTCGTTCTAATCTCAGGGTCTTTCACGAAAACGTGAATCCCGTTCATCGCCGCGATAAGCCCGTGATACGCGTAAGGTTTCGGCGGCCTGGTCTCGCGTTCCTCGATGGAGACCAGTAAATTTCCGCTCTCGCCCTGCCTGACGGCGGGAAGAACCTGCCCGCAGCTCTCTTCCTCGTCAATTTCCGTTTCATCATTCTGTTTTCCCCCTCTCCTGTCCGTCTCATCGGATTTCTCCCATCCCTGCCAGCCGAGTTTTTTCGTCGTCCTGCCGGTCGCCTTGAACGTCTCGTCCTCGGCGCCGAATTCGACCGCGGTCTCCTCGTATTCGTAATCCTCCAGAAATTGAAGCGCGTAACGGACGCAGATAAGTTCGTATATTTTCCTCTCCGTCCCGGATAACGCGTTTTCGAACGGAACCCGCGCGGTCGGCAACATCGCGTGATGTTCCGAGATTTTCGCGTCGTTCCAAGCGGGGCTTTTTTTCGACAGATCGACGCCGCCGAGCATGTCGCGCAATGCCGGGCAGCCGGAACGGATAGCATCAATGATGCCCGGCGCGTCCGAGAAATGTCCCTCCGGGATATACTCGCAGGATGTCCGCGGATATGTGACATAGCCGGATTCATATAATTTCTGCACGTGCGCGAGCGCGTCCGTGATGTCGTATTTATTCGACGCCGCCATCTGAAACTTGGGGAGCGAGTAGGGGAGCGGAGGGGAAATTGTACGTTCCTCTTTCGTGACCGACAGCACGACGCCGTTTTTACCGCTGAGTTTCCCGACGATCGAATCCGCGAACGCCCTGTCCGTTATCCGTTTTTGCCCGTCGAGACCCGGTGAATCCGCATCTTTCGGCATCCATCTGCCCTTGAGCGTCCTGTTTTCGTCCAGTGACAGAACCGCCGTCAGCGCGTAATACGTGGAGGGCGAGAAATCCCGTATCTCTTTATCGCGCGCGACCACAAGGCCAAGCGTAGGCGTCTGCACGCGCCCGACACTCATGACATCGGCCTTGTAACCGGCCTCCCGGAGCGATACGGTTACATAGCGGGAAATCGAAAGCCCCACGTTATCCGAGAACTCGGATAACGTGGGTAATCCCAGATTATATAAAAACCGAGATGAAATTCGCATCTTGCTTTAATTACCTGCATTTCCGCAAAATCATCTCGGATAATA
>JAISYN010000376.1 GCA_031269915.1 Synergistaceae bacterium | reverse complement strand
CCGTGTTTACGGCGACGATATCCTGGTGTCTGAACCCACTAAAAAAATGAAGGAAATCCTTTCTCTGCTTGATGTTTGATCATATCATATGGAGGTTATTTTTTGCGGGAATTTAGGGTGATTGATAAATTGGTTCGATTATATCGGAGGAAAAACTCAAGTCAATTACCCCGCAAAAATTGCACCCTCACAGACAAAGTAAAAATCTGCGTTAGATTTCTTTCTATGCTGTAAATACGCTGTAAAGAAAATAAAAAAGGGCTCAGGCGAATTTCCCTGAGCCCTCATTATCTCTGGCGCGCCGGACAAGAGTTGAACTCGTAACCTTCGGATCCGTAGTCCGATGCTCTATCCAATTGAGCTACCGGCGCATGTCTTTGACGACCGAGTTGTAATTCTATAACCCTTGAACATACCTGTCAATATCGAGTTTCGATTCCTGCCGCGCGGTCTGGCAGCCGCAACGCCTCGGCAGTAATGGTCCTCATCATTTATTCAGCGATGCGTTTTCTATGAGTTCGACAATATCGCCTCTGTCGCGTTCCTTCGCAAAATCAACAGCCCTCTTGCCCTGAAAATCGGCGGCCGATGGGTCCACGCCGCGTTTGATAAGTTCTTCAACCAGTACCGTTCTATTGTCTAGAATGGCACGGGACAGCAGTGTTCTTCCCTTTGCGTCCCGGAATTGAGGATTAGTTTCCGCCGCCATGAGCATCAAAAATCCCATCGCGTCCACCGAAATGCCCTTCCCGCGAAAGAAGCTTTTCAGCCGGATCCCTTCATCGTCGATCGTCAAACCTTCGATACCCGAGACGACGGAATACGTGTCGTCCAGGATCAACAAGCCATCCGCATACTTGCGTATCTCTTCATCTATGCGTTCATCGAGTCTGGCGGTTGAAGGCGCGATGTTGTAAACGATTTTCCTGTCGCCGGCCAGCAATAAAATTAAATTTCTGACGGTTTCTCCGGTTTTTTCGTCAACAAACCTGCTCAACTGCTTTTCCAAATCTTTCCCAGCCTTGTCGTCCATATGCAATTTCAGGTAAAGCAATTGATTTTTCACGTCATACGCCAGATGGACCGGCAGCGAAAAATTTACCATCCTGAACGTCAGCAGCCTGAAAAATTCAACTTTTGCGGAACAACGCAGAACGAGAGTTCCGTCCGTTCCGCCGCTCAGATGTGCCTCAGGTATGAAGAGAATAAAACTCCTGTCAAGCCCGTCCCGGTGATGGATTTTTTGAGCCAGCATGGCGGCGAATAACTCGTTCAGCTCCTTGAACCGCACGGTTACCGGTACGCGCAGGATAATGCCGTCGTCTGGTCCTTCGGGAACACGCCGGGCCGAGGGCAGCGCTTTAATTGAACCGCCGGTATCCCGAGGGAGGGTCGATAGTTCAAGACCGGCTTTAAGCGCCAGGTCGAGGCTCATTTTTTCCGAGGAGAAGCGCAGAGGATCGATCGCGAGAAAATCGGGCGTTACGTTTAAAAACATATCCGGATGGTCTTTAATGGAAATCCGCGCAGGGCTTTGCAATCGTTCCCATCCTTCGCTCACGATTTCCCGCAAGGAGAAACGCGTGGTATCACTGAGTTTCGACATACGGTTATCCAGCCAATTTTTTGCCGTTTCGTAAAGATCGACGCCTATGGAATCAAGAAGAGAAATTAAATCCAGAGCGGCGCCTGATAACCCGTCTACTGAAAATTCAGGTTGGATCAGCCGCAAAGACGCTTCCCATTCCGGAGTGATTTCGGACGTTACGCCTATTTTCAAATTTCCGCTGAATCCGTCATACGTTACTTCTGTCCCCAAAATCTTCTGATACAGCCTGCCTCCGAAAGGGATACTGATGTTCGCCGCGTCCTTTTCACCCGGAGCGGGCTCAAAAATCGCTCCGTTCACGTCAAAATCGATGCTATATCCGCCCCCTGACCACGTTTTGCCGCTCAGGGACGGCCGATGGCCCGTATCGGAGAAGAGTCCCGGAAATATATCGACGATATCCCTGTATTTCAGGTCCACCCTCAATCTGACAAAAGAGTCCGAATCGTAACAAAGCTTGATGTTCTCCAAGCTTTGTTCGATGGAGGAGTCCTCCCGGGGCGGAATTTCCTTTTCTTCCCGCCCGACGGCGATAATTTCCTGCGCCATTGGGCTGGGTTCGTTTCCTCTTTGCAGCATGCACTCGGCGACGTAAAGGGAATGGGCGCTTTCCTCATCCGCCAGTAAACTTGACGGTGGGTTGAATGCGGAGATTTTCGCGTTGATGTTTCTTCCTTTTAAGATTTCGACAAGGTCTTGTACTGCGGATAACGGCGCGACTGAGTCGTTTGGGGAGTGCATGAAGGAAATTCCGAGCGAGGTCCGGTCGATATGTTCGAGCAGTTTCGGCTCGTACTTGGTTGGTTCTGTAAAAGCCGAGGTCAGGTTCATAAAAACGATTTTCCATTCGGGTGGGAAAATCGTCGCGCTCAGGAAAGCCATGTTAGCCCCAATGCCTCCTCCTGAAATATAGTGCGGTAATTTTTGCGCGCAGACGCCGTAAGCGGAATTTTGGAGGGCCGTCGCGGCCGCCTGAAGCCTTTGCGTGAATACGGGCGTCAGCGTTTCCGTTATCTGCCAGGCGAGTGATCTTCTCACCCGCGCTCCAGGTCGATCCAAAACAGGGTAGATGTAGGTATTGGAATACTCATCCTGATAATCCACGACCCACACCAAAAAGTTTTGTGCCGCGAGTTCTATCGCCATCTGCTCGTGAAGGAACTCGGCCGCCTTTCGCCTGGTCTTATCCCTGTAGTCGATCGTTACCGGGAATATCGTCACAAAGCCCGAGAAATTACCCGCCGCAAGAGAGTCCTCATCATAGAAAACAAGAGAATGAAAACGAGCCGCCGATCCATCGGGGTTGATTGTGGAATATTCGATATCGTTCATTCCGACAGCCGCATACGCTCGTCCCGCAAAAATGAGAAACAGCGCCGTCGCAAACATAAGTAAAAATCGCTTCACGTTACTTGCCCCTCTCATGTTTTCCATGATACATGGAAATGCTGATTGATGCGCCTGAACGATATTTTACCGTTTGGAAACACAGGCGCCGCAAGGATATAAATCTTTGCCCTTTAGGCCTCTAACGATAAATCAGCCTTTCCTTAAATCTTCACCTTTTAGCCCCTGATGATAAAACCAGCCTTCATAAATTTACCACAAGTTTCTCTATGGCTCGTGAAGATAGTTTTCTCAAACGCACGGCATTATTGCCGCGCAGGGCGCGAATAACAGGCGAATTGATTTGTAATCGAAATCAGACGGGTTTTGTGATTTTTTTTATAGGAAACAAGCCGTATTTAAAGATTCCAATGTGGCGGACATGGGCAAATTTTGAGAATTCATATTTTAATAAAAAATTTTTTTTTGCGATATAAATTATTTTAGTTTGTATATATCACGTGATTACAAAATGTTTTATAAATATTTTGTAATAAACTTGCGCTGTTAAAACTAAACAGGAGCGCCGGGCAATTGTTGATACGCAAGGGATATAGAAGGAGGGGTACAAGATGTCAGTACGAGTTAAAATTTTTTTTGCGGCGATAGTCTCCGTAGCAATTTTGACAGCCGCCAGCATAGGAATGGATTTTATCCTTATGCGGATGCGTATTCCGCAAGTTTTACCTAGCCATATGAATGCGACGGCGTTCTTTCTGTCGTTAGGAGCTATGATCATAATTGCCGCATCGGTGGAACTCGTGAAACAGTTCAAAATGGCGGAGGAACGAATCGCTAACCTCAGCGAATCGACTAAAACCGCCGCGAGCATGTCGGAATCCAGAAATCGCCTGATCGCCGATATGCGTCACGAGATGCGCAAGCCGCTCAATTCCGTCGTCCGGCTCTCGCGGTATATGCTGGATAAAGAAGAGATGCCCGAGGAAACGAGAGAAAGCGTGGAAAAAATTCATAACGCTGGAATGACTCTCCTTGGCGTCATAAACGACATCATCGACGTTTCGAAACTGGAATCCCGGCAATTTGAGATAACGCCTATAGAATATGACGTGCCGAGCCTTATAAACGATATTGTCACGTTAAACGCCGCTTACATCGGGGATAAGCAAATCAGGTTTGACCTCCATATAGGCAAAACCATGCCGAGCAAGCTTTTCGGAGATGAACTCCGCGTGGAGTTGGTTTGCAATAATTTACTCGGCAACGCGTTTAAATATACAAGAGAAGGGAAGATCGATCTGTCTTTCGACTGCGAGAGAAGAGGGGACGATGAATGGCTCACCATTCGAGTATCAGACACAGGAGTCGGCATCCCCCCGGAGAATATTGAAGGGCTTTTTTCAGGTTATAACAGGGTTTACACTAAATTAGGCGGCAAGATAGAAGGGACATGCCTGCCGGTCACCAAAGCGATAGTGACGATGATGGGCGGCGCCATCACGGCGGAGAGCGAATATGGGAAGGGCAGCGTATTCATAGTGAGAATTCCTCAGGGTTTTGTAACGGATGCGCCCATTGGGGATGAAGTGGCAAAAAATCTGCAACGGTTCAACTATCGAGGAAGAAAATTATCGGACGAAACGAGACTCGTTCACGTGCAGCTTCCTCACGCGAGGGTTCTGGTCGTTGACGACATCCAGGCTAATTTGGACATCATAAAAGAACTGCTGGAACTCTACGGCATGAAGGTGGACTGTTTGACCAGCGGGTTGCAGGCGGTACAAAGAATATATGAGGAAACGTTTTTTTACGACGCTATATTCATGGATCACATGATGCCCGGGATGGACGGCGTTGAAACGCTGCGCGTCATCCGTGAAGATATAGGAAGCGCGTACGCGAAAAACATACCGATTATCGCGCTTACGGCAAATGTGACAAGCGAAAATGGGGAAGAGTATATCGGAAAAGGGTTTCAAGCGTTTCTCTCCAAACCAATCGACGTATTTCAGCTGGATGACGTAGTCATCCGCTGGCTGAAGGACAGAGAGACGGCAAAGGAATATTTTGAAAATAGCGTGAACGGCGGCGCGGGGGACGATATTTTATCGTTGATTGGCTATCCGGTGGGCTGGGTTTCCGCAAACCTGTACTAAAAACGTCAGAGTTCCGGTGATATCGTAAACCGGGGCTCTTTGTCAATCCCGGTAAAACGTATCTCCGTGGTTCTCTTTTGGACGCCGATCCCCTCTGTTGAGATAATATGGTTTTGTGCTTTTTGGACTATAAAAGTCGGGATTATGGATGTATTGACAAAATGGAAAACCAACATAAAATAAATAGGAACGTTCCTAATATGTTAAAATTGTCGATTTCTCACAAGGGAGAGAAATATTTTGCCTATGATGAAATCAAACGGGGATAATATGACTATTGAAGATGTGGCTGTGGAAGCTAAAGTGTCCAGGTCCACCGTTGGCCGTGTGATCGGCAACTATGGCAGCGTATCCGAAAATAGCAGGAAGCGCGTTCAGGCGGCGATTGAAAAGTTGCACTATTCCCCAAACGCGGTGGCGCAAAGTTTGCGTAATAGAAGGACGAACACCATTGCGGTTGTTGTGGGAAGCGTTTCTAATAGATTTTTCAGCAAGGTGATTGGCGCTATTGAAAACGAGGTGGCCAACAGCGGTTACAGCTTATTGATTTGCAGCACCAACGAAGACCTGAAAACAGAGGTACGCCATCTGCGAAGCCTGCTCAGCCGCCGAGTTGACGCCGTGATCCTATCATCCCTGCAGGAATCGATCCCACCATCGGAATTAGGTCTTTATAATTCTGAAATTCCTATAATATACATCGACAGCGCTATTCCGAATGTCTGCCACGACCTTATTGAAAGCGCGAATTATGAAGGTACTTACGAGGCTACGGAATACCTTTTGAGCCTTGGGCATCGTAAAATCGGAGTTTTAATGACGTCCCTGTTCCCGACAGTTCGGCAGAGGGTGGAAGGCTACCGAGGGGCGCTGGCCGCGCATGGGATGCCATGTGATGAGAAGTTGATTGTTGACCAACAGCCGTGGATGAAAAACCTTGGCCGGCAAATGCTCCAGGAGCTTCTTGTACTCAATGACGAGGTCACTGCCATACTGATTTTAAACAACAATTTGTGCGATGACGTTCTCTTGGGTCTGAGGGATTTGAAGAAAAGAATACCGGATGACATTTCCCTTATGACTTGGGATGATACGGCAATGAACGACCTGCTTGGCATCACCACTATAGCTCAATTTCCTGAGTTGATAGGCAAGACCGCGGCTATCCAGGCAATCAGGAGAAGTCAAGAATCAAACAATTCCAAGCAGAAAGAACAAAATTTATATATAAGAACTTTAAAAACTGAGTTGCGCATAAGGACATCATGTAAGGCCTTGCAACCTAAAGTTTAAGTATATCCGCACCGTGGTACCATATGTACGCTTTAAGCTTATTGAGGGTAAGTGCCCATTCTGGCTATCTGAGGTAATTAAACAGTTATATTGGAGATTTGCGCGTTGATTGGTTCTTTTTTCTGTCAGTTATGAGAACGTTCTCATATGATTAAAAACAGTGGAGGTAATGGCATGGATCTGATTATGGGTATGAACAGCGGGTCATCTTTCGACGGTATCGATGTCATATTGGCAGAGACTGAAATTGCTGAGGACGGGTTTCCTCGCGCGCCTAAGTTCGTGAGGGGCAATTCTTACGAATGGCCTGAGACTGTTGCTCGTATCGTTCGAGACGCTTTTGTAAATAATGTGGATATGGTAGGGCTTAACCGTCTCAATTACCTCTGTGGGGCTGTGTTTGCCGAAAAAGCAGCGCAATTCATGAAAGAAAACAGTATTAACTCAGGAGACGTCAAGGTCTTAGGGCTTGACGGCCAGACCATATACCAAGAACAGCCGAATCATACCGCCATTAATAAGATGACAGAGGAAGAAAAGTCTGATTGGGTGAACCGGTGGTTGTCCGGAAAATATCCATGCGGCGCACAGATGGGTGACACCTCGGTCATAGCCAACCTGATAAATATTGATACGGTTACACATTTCAGGTCGGCCGACCATACCTTTGGCGGAGCGGCTGCTCCTCTCATGCCTTATTTGGATTTTGTTTTGTTCCGAAACGAGCCGGGCTGCACCATGACGCTGAACATCGGCGGGATAGCAAATCTGCATGTGGCAAATCGTGACCGCGGCAAAATGTTTGGTTTTGACACAGGGCCGGGAAATATCATTTCAAACTATATGTGCCAAGAACTTTTTGGCATAGAGTACGACAAAGGCGGCGCCATCGCCGCTTCAGGAAAGGTTTCCGAGGAGCTTTTTGGGCATTTTATGCGGCATCCTTTCTGGAGCCGTCCTGTACCACGATCCGGCTGGTCACAAGACTACAGTATTGAATATATAAAAAGCGTCATCGGAAAATACAGAGACCTGCCAAAGGAGGATTTTTTAGCAACAGCCTGCGCGTTCACGGGTGCGGCAATTGCCCGAAGTCTCAGTGAAAACGTTCCTGAAGATATCATTCGGAACGTCCAAAAACTCTATGTCAGTGGCGGCGGCGTGAGGAATCTCCAAATAATGAAAGAAATACAGGCCAGTATTCCCGGAAATATCAAAGTGACTACTTCTGCCGAAATAGGGATTCCCCCAGAATATAAAGAAGCGGTGAAGTTTGCGACGCTGGCGTATTCCACGATAAACCGCATTCCCGGAAATATCCCTGCGGCTGGACATGCGTCACAGTATGCCATATTGGGCAAGATTGCATTAGCGCCCCGGAATTTCGAAAATTAGAAAAGGAATTGAAAAAGGCGGCGCAGGGCGAGCAGGAGGTGAAACATAGTGGATGATGTAGTTCTTGAAATGAAAGATATCATCAAGGAATTTAGCGGTACGAGGGTTTTGGACAATGTGTCCTTTCGCCTGAGACGCGGGACGGTACACGCTCTGATGGGAGAAAACGGCGCGGGTAAATCGACGCTCATGAAGATATTGAACGGTATTTACTCCAAAACCGCGGGGAGTATTTTGATAAACGGCAAAGAGGCCGACATCCGCAGCAGTAAAGCAGCCAAGAGGCTGGGAATCGCGATGATACATCAGGAACTCAGTGATTTTCCTGATTTGAGCGTCTCGGCGAATATGTTTATGGCCAACGAATATCTCTCTTTCGGCCTGATTGATGAGCGGCAGATGAACAAGCATTGCAGAGAGATGTTTGGCCGCCTGGGCGTTGATTTGGACCCGAAAAGTAAAATCAGAGACCTTAGCGTAGCGGAAACGCAGATGGTGGAGATAGCGAAGGCAATTTCCGTGAACGCTGACATCATTATAATGGATGAGCCTACCTCGGCTATTACTGAGGCCGAGGTAAAAAAGCTCTTCTCGGTAATCCGCGACCTTCGCGGGGAAGGAAGGGCCATTATTTATATATCCCACAAGATTGATGAAATTTTCCAGATTTCAGATGAAATCACCGTTCTGCGAGACGGGCAGTTCGCCGGTACGAATCTGGCCGCAAATTTTACCCACGAAAAACTCGTCAGTATGATGGTTGGGCGGCCCTTGGACCATCAGTTTTATAAGACGAATCACGAAATCGGAGCCGTATTGCTGGAGGTCAAAAATCTGAAACGCGAGGGTAAGTTCCGTGATGTGAGCTTTCAGGTCAGGCGAGGAGAGATCCTCGGCGTTGCCGGGCTGATGGGCGCTGGGCGTACCGAGGTTGTGGAAACCATCTTTGGCCTCGCGAAAAAAAGCGGCGGCGAGGTCTTTATGGAGGGACATCGCGTAAATATCCGTTCGCCGAAAGACGCCATCCGCCATGGATTAGCTTTTGTGTCGGAGGACAGAAAACTTGTGGGGCTGAATTTGAAGGGAGCCATCAGGGACAATATTACCCTGGCGAACCTCAGGAATTACTGTCTTGGGAGAGTGGTCATACAAGGGAGGCGGGAATGCGAGGTGGTCGATTCGTATATTGGCAAGCTGAGAATCAAGACGGAGAACAGGAACAAACTAGTGGAAAACCTTTCCGGCGGGAACCAGCAGAAAGTGATACTGGCCAGATGGATGTCCTGCAGGCCGAAGGTTTTGATTCTGGATGAACCTACCCGTGGTATAGACGTGGGCGCAAAGGCGGAAATCCACCGCCTGATGGACGACTTTGCGGCTGAGGGGAACTGTATCATAATGGTCTCCTCGGAACTTCCGGAGATACTGGGAATGAGCGACCGTATAGTCGTGATGCACGAGGGCGGTATTACCGCCGTAATCGGCCGTGAGCATGCTACTCAAGAGAATATAATGGCCGCCGCGTCGGGCTTTTGATGTGGAAAACAACATGAGCAGAGCCGGTCATTATATGCTGAAATTTCGTGTGTTGATAATCTTTGCGGTGATGTTCACCGCAATGTCCATGATGTCGCCGTTTTTCATGACACAGGCAAACCTGCTCAACATGGCGCGCCAGTGCTCGATCAATGGTCTTCTGGCTGTGGGCATGACCTTTGTCATCATCACCGGGGGCATTGATCTGTCAGTGGGGTCAACTCTCTCCCTTTCCGCCATAATCGGATGCTCTTTCATCCGGACTGACAGCGGCAGCCCGGTTATAGTATGCATTGCCGTCACGCTGGCGATTGGCCTTGCCATCGGGCTCGCCAACGGCATCATGGTAGCGTTCTGCAATATCCCAGCCTTCATAGCCACCCTGGGCGCATCCTTGGCGGCGGCTGGAGCGGCGCTTGTGTTCAACAATGGCGCCCCCATCTCTAATTTGAAAGACTCATATAACATAATCGGCGCGGGAAAGTTCGCGGGAGTTATTCCCTATCCCATAATCATCTTCATGGCGGTGCTCGCGGTTGCCTCGTTTGTGCTGAAAAAGACGCCTTACGGACGGTATGTCTATGCTTTGGGCGGAAACGAGAAAGCCGCTAGGGCCTGTGGCCTGAACACCAATATTCTGAAGGTTTCGGTGTATGTCATCGCCGGACTGTGCGCCGCGATGGCGGGAATAGTATTGTCTTCCCGCGTCAAAACCGCCACCGCCATCGCGGGCCAGGGATATGAGATGGACGCGATAGCGGCGGCCGTGCTGGGCGGAACCAGCCTTTCAGGCGGCGTGGGCAACACATGGGGCACTCTGGCTGGCGTTTTGATAATCGGTCTGCTGAGAAATGGCATGACTCTCCTCAATATCCAGTCATATTTCCAGAGTATCATTCAGGGCGCCATCATTGTCCTGGCGGTTCTCATCGACGTGAATATCGCCAGGCGAAAAAACTGAGGTTTAAGGATATACATCAGGCCCATCGGGCCTTGAGGTATAAAAAGAGCGGCAAAATATTTCGAAAGGGTGATTGACATGAAGAAGAAAAGTATTTTAGTTCTGGTCCTCGCGCTGTCCCTATGCACGGCTCTCGCGGCATACGGAGCCGCCGTCCCCTCCGGTTCGGCTGTCGATTACAGTAAACTTACCATCGCATGGTCTCCGGCTAATCTCACAAATGAGCTTCAGGTTATACTTACAGACAACCTTACGGCTGCTATCGAAGGTCTCGGTTGTACAATGCTGACCGCCGACCCCTCCTCTGATCCCTCGCTTCAGGTGTCCCAAGTGGAGAATTATATCGCGCAGAAAGTAGATCTGATCCTAATGAGCCCTGTTGATGCGGCGGCAAGCGGCATAGTCGTAACGGAAGCAAAAGAAGCCGGCATCCCGATGATAATCGTCAACTGCAAGCTCGACAACCTCGACGAGGCCCTGAGTTACGTTGGCTGTGACGATACCACCGCCGGGGAAATGCTGATGCGGTACGTGGTGGATAAACTAGGCGGCAAGGGCAATATTGCCATTCTCCGCGGTCCCGATGGGCTGGACGCTCAAATCAAGCGCACAGCGGGCTTCAACACCGTTTTATCCAAGAACCCCGGCGTGACCGTATTTGACAGCCAGGCAGCCAATTGGAAAACCGCCGTCGCGATGTCCACTACTGAGAATTGGCTCCAGACCACAACTCTTGACGCTGTCGTATGCGAAAACGACGAGATGGCCATCGGCGCCGTCGAAGCAGTAAAAGGCGAAGGTCTGAGCTGTAATGACGTCATGGTAGTCGGTATCGACGGAATCGATAGCGCCATCGCCTCCATTACGGCGGGTGAGATGCGCGCTACGCTGCTTCAAGATGCGGTGGCAATCGCAAACAAAACCGCGGAAGTGATGCAACTGTTTCTCGAAAAAGGCGCAAGCACCATCGAGGCGGAATACATCATCCCCTGGACTCTGATCGACTCATCCAACGTTGCCAAATTTCAGAAATGATTCTTAACGAAACAAATTTGCAGCCTGGGCTGAAATAAAATTTTGGCCCAGGTAATACAAAACGCGCTGAAGCGTTTGAACGACAGATATTGAAGAAGGGAGAGCGCCATGAAAGCATTGGTTGTCGAGAAACCAACCGTTTTGAAAGTTATGGAACTGTCAGAACCCCCGATGGGTGATTACGAGGCGCGGTGCGAAAATCTATATGGAGCGACTTGCACGGGTACCGACCTGCACGTCATAGATGGCAACTTCGCGTGGGGAAACGTCTATCCGTCCATTATCGGGCACGAGACCATCGGAAAGGTCGTAGAAGTTGGGAAAAAAGTCCGCAATTTCAAGGTCGGCGATCTTATCTCCCGCGTATATACCCGCGAGACTGACGGAGTGGGCCTGAGCTGGGGCGGAATGTCGGAATATGGCCTTGCCGTGGATACGGAAGCCATGTGGTTAGACGGGGTCCCCCAGGAGAAATGGGATAGTTATAGGATAAACAAGGTGATACCTGAGGGCCTGATCGATCCATTGGATGCAGTGATGATTATTACCTGGAGGGAAAATTTGTCATGGATTAACCGCATGAATATATCCGAGAATGAAAAAGTTTTAGTTGCGGGTTCTGGCGCAAATGGAATCTCAATAGCCGCATGCGCGGCGCTCCGGGGTGGTATTGTCACGGTAGTCGGAGGCGCCGCACGAGGAGAACAGGCTATGAAGACCGGTATTGCGTCTTATATTGATTATCGGGATGAAGACGCTGTTCAGAAGTTTATAAAAGATAATCCATCGTCATACATGTATATCATTGACGCTATTGGCGACAAGGAGACGCTTACCCCCTATATGTCCATGCTGGCAGAGGGTGGAACGGTGGCTGTGTACGGTATGAATGATTTCTATAGCTACACTTTCAATCCTATCCTGGGTCCTAAGAGTTTCCGTTTCTTCAATTCATACGCGGGGTGCTACGACGAGGCCGAGACTCACAATGAAGTCATTGAACTGATCCGTGCGGGCAAGCTGGATGCGGGGAATTGGATTGACAGAAAAAATGTCTTCACATGGGATAACGCCCCAGCGGCATACGCCCACGTGCGCGAGAAAAAAGCAATCAAGTCAGTTATCAAACTGTCAACTAAATAAAACTGCGAAAAAGAGGTCATGATTATGAAAACTGTAAAACTTGGCAAAACTGATCTGGAAGTGACAAAACTCTCTTTGGGCGGACTTTTCATATCCGACTTGACAGGAGATTTTGAGAAATCGAAAATAGCCGCTCATTGCGCGCTGGACACCGGCGTGCGCCTGATCGACACCGCGCCGTCATATTTTAACAGCGAAACAGTGTTGGGAAACATTTTAAAATCTTATGAGGGCAAGAACAAACCTCTCATATCCACAAAGCTTGGCATGTCCGAACCTTGGAATCCGAAATCCAAAGCGGATATATACGCGTCAGTGAAAAGCAGTATGGGAAAACTTGGCGTCGATTGCATCGATATATTGTTTATCCATGAACCAGAGCGCCGTCTCCAAATGGACTGGTGGGACGACGAGACTGCCTACGACGGCCCGGTGATGGAGTGTCTAAGTGAAATGAAGCAGAAAGGCATGATCCGTTACACTGGAGTTGCTGGGACTTGTACCCACGAGTTGGCGAAGATCATGGATACCGGCAAATTCGACTGCGTGTTAACCGCGTTTAATTTCAGCTTATTATGGCGTGAAGCCGAGTATGAGATACTGCCTGTCGCTAAGAAACACAACATGGGTGTAATCTGCGGCTCACCTCTGCAGCAGGGCGCTTTGGCAGTTCGCCGGGACGAGATAATCGAAAGCGGCGCACCGTGGATTAGTAAGCCCAGGAAAGAACAATTCAAGGCGCTGTACCGCCTGCTGGACGACACCGGAATCAATATAGTTGAGATGAGTATGCGATTTGTAATTTCAAATCCCATAGTACATTGCGTCCTGACTGGTTCGCGCTCTAAAGAGGAGTTTATCGATAACTGGAATGTAGTGGAGAAAGGCCCCCTTCCAGAGGATATACTTAAACGCCTGGATGAGATTCGAGATATGGTTCCTTTCCGTCCGACCAATGAACTGTTCCTGCTTCCTTGGGGAGAGGATTTTGCGGGGCTTGGCTGGCTGCACTAAATTACGGGGGGCGTAAGGACTGCGTATGGCTGCGGAAATCCAGTACGCAGTTCCTTTATATTGATATCAATCGTTCTATCTTTTTCTCTGTATCGTATGAGGTTGAACGTCCGCGAGAGAAAGTATCTGGTTCGCCAGCGACGAAATGTCCTCTCTGAGTTTGAATATGCAATCCGTTATTTCGCCCTGTTCTCTCACTATGTCTTCGGCCATAGCTTTGCAAGACGGTCTGCCGCACGCTCCGCAGTCGATGTGCGGCATTTCCGCGAAGATAGCCTTCATCTGTTTCATTCTGCTCATCGCCTCGGACAGGTCGGACGACAGAGGCAGGCGCTGTTTGGAAGGTATCGGCTCGCGAGTGCGCCATATTTTCTGCATGGAACGGAGTTCTTCGAGTTCACCCCGATATTTTGGCGGCAACTGCCACTCCGTCTCGATGTGCCTGTTTCGCAGGTGCGCCAGAAAACGCGATTCGGGCACGGCCACTCCGCCGAAACAGCCGAGATCGCATGTCCTGCATTCCACGAAATCCACGCCGCGAAGGCGTCCCAGTTCGAGCTGCCGCAGCAAATCTTTTGTATTGCGCAGCCCGGAGACGGCTATAACCGTCAGTTCCCTGCCGGCGAATTTCGATATGTGCCGCGTCTCGCCCCCCCGCATACCCCACGTCGGAAATCTCCTGTTCGACCTCGTCGGTTTTTCATACGATGAAGCTTTTATTCCGGAGGCGAGCAGCGAATGTACGACTTTTCTCAAGGATACGATATGCTGTATTGACGACGGTTCGTTGCCTGTCGGTTCGCGGACCAATGTTATCTTGGCCGGACATGGGGCAAAGAGAGTCATCGGAGCATACGAGTTCATCTTTTGTTTCCAGATCGAAGCGGCTATCTCCAGAGGGTTTTTCACCGGTACGATGCGGCTCAATAACTCCGGGAACTGAAGTTGTATAAGGCCTATGACCGACGGGCAATAGGCTGATATCAGCGGAAGCTGATCAGGGGACATCTCCTCGATAATTTTAGCGGCGGCAAAAGCCGAAAGATCAAACGCCAGTTCCGTTTCGTCTATCAGGAGGTCTATGTTGTTGTCCGCAAGCGTTTTTTTCGCGTAGTCGGGGAACCAGAATGAGCCGAACTGAGCGAAAAATGTCGGATCCGGCAATGCTTCCACGGAACCGTGGGCGTGAATGAGGTCCCAGTCGTCATCGTCGAGCCCCAGCGCTTTGCGCGCGCAGGCGCGCAGGCATTCGCCGCAGTCGACGCACAGATCTTTTATTATGGCGATCGAACCATTTATGACCCTTATAGCTTCGGTAGGACAGGATTTTATACAGTTCACGCAGCCATGACACGGGGAGTAGGATATCCTTATGCTGTGAGCCATGAGTTTAACTCCTTATATAGGTCGTCAGGAGGTGAAATTGATCACCGCCCGCAATGTCGTTCCCTTGCCTACTTCGGTCGTTATCTCGAAAATATCGGCGTTCCGTTTGATATTTGGCAATCCCATACCCGCGCCGAAACCCATCTCTCTCGCCTGATCGCTCGCGGTAGTATAACCTTCCTGAATCGCCAGCGAGACGTCGGGAATGCCCGGTCCCTGGTCCACTGTCTTTATTTCTATCTTATCCTCGTCTATATTCGCTATTATACGGCCGCCGCCACCGTGAATGACCAGGTTCATCTCGGCCTCGTAAGTGATTATAGCGGCCCTGCGGCATATTGGAGACGATATCCCCAGCATTTTCAGAGTCTCTTTGAGATTGTTGGAAGCTTCCCCCGCGGTCTGATAGTCGTCGGCGACGATGTCATATTCGAGATCGAGCGGTTCAGGCACGACTCACTCTTCCATATCCGCCAGTAGACACGGTTTTATTCCCTCCTTGTAGAGAATGCCGCAGGCCTGGAACATGCTCATATTTGTGACTATCAAAGATATCCCGGACTCGTTGGCTAGAGATATGGTGTCCCGCATGGGTGTCTTCCCGCGCACGAAGAGGACGCCCGGTATGTCCAGCATCTGAGCGGTGCGCACTATCTGTATGTTGGTGAGTCCGGTGATGAGTAGCGCTCCCGGAGAGCAGAGCGCCAGAACGTCGCTCATGAGATCGCACGCGTACGCTCTCGGAAGATTGATCTCCGCAAGTTTCTCCTCTCCGCAAAGAATTTTTGCGTTCACTACATTCGCGATATCTTCAAGGGTCAATTACTTCGCCTCCAGTTGTCGTGTCGCCCTTCTCGGGATATGTCAGTTCAGATTCCTCCGCCTCGGCGGAAAAGACTTCGACAATGCCGTACGATTCGTAAGCTCTGCCCGCTACCCGCAAAACGCCGAATCTTCTGGATTTCGGTCTGTGAGTGTTTTTATCTATGGAGAGCGTTTCGTCCATCAGCGGAATATCGTCTATCCGTTCAAGCGCTCCGGCAATCGGGGAACTCTCTCCGGAGCCCGTCCTCCTGTAAGCCCCGATAACCCATTTGGCGAGGGAGTAAGCTTTGGCCGATATGACGGGATCGTCGACGATCACATTGAACGAGTCTCTGATTTTATTTATTATAACACGCCTGCCTTCATCGTTTCTTTCGAGCAGGATGTCCTTGTCCACTACGAGCATCCCTTCGGCGTCGGTGAGTATTTGACGCGGCGGCCCTGAATAGCATACCGTGCCGTCGGTATTCCGCCGATCGAGACTCTGCCATATCGACAGCGTAGCCATCGCGTCGAGCCAGCAGATATAAAATTGCACTCCGGCCGCTTCCAGTTCGCGTATTTGCGGCGCGAACTGATCCTGCCGGTAAGCCGTCGTTGAAATATCGAGAGTGTCTATTCCTCTCGTTTTCAGGAAACGCGAAGACAGTTCCGCGCCATACGCTAATTTTGCCGACAGGATATCGGTGAACACGGCGGTTTTCGCATCCGGGTTTGCCGCCGAAACAGCCTCCGCGATGGCGTTGGCGCGCGCGTAGTAGGGAAGATCGAAGGCGAAAAGATATGGGTACGGCCTGCCGTTCGGTGAATATATGGCCGTCTCTTCACCGCCCGACATCAGCACCGAGGGCCCATTTTCCCGGCATAGCTTCGACAGTTCGGCGTTGAACGGCGGATCCGCGAATGTGACGACAGCCGCGACGCCCATGGCCCGCCATGTGGAGAGACGCGCGGGAAGCTCGGAAACGCCGGAAATATCGGAGAACATGAATGTCACTTCTCTGCCCCTGATGGCCTTGCGTTCCAGCGATACCTCGCGTTCCGCCGTGCGCATGGCATATTTTATGGATGCCCCGGAAGAACTGTCCCATCCTTCGGGCGGTTGTACGACCACTACCGGCCAAGCCCATCCTTCTCGCACTCCGAGAAGCGGATCTTCCTCGCCGGAGGCGAATGAAGCGCCGCATGACATAAAGAGCGCGGTCGCCGCAAACGCGATAAGGACGGTTATCTTTTTGAGACGTTCGTTCATGACATCAGTCCTGTTCAGGAGTGAGCCGAGATCATTATCCGTTCCGCGGAGATCGTCCCGGCGCAGATTGCGGGGTATTCGTGCGAGCCCTCTCTGTCCCGATAGGACAATATTTTCATGGCCTGTTCCTCTCGCCCGGCCGGATTCAATATTTGAAAGCTTCCCGATTCCCTGACGGCATGAGGCTCATAAACTCCGCCGCACTCGCACGGCATTCCCGCGGTCGCTTGCGCGATATCGGCCATCGGCGGATCGAAGTCTCTCGGGTGGCAGCAGCCTTTCCTGTGATAGCCCGGCCGGTTCGCGCCCGCCACTGTGTTTTTCGATCCGTTCACGCTGTTGTCGCAGACCATAACAACTTCGGGCGGCATGTCCACCGGTCCGCAATAGCCGGCGACTTCCCCCACGAGTTCCTGAAGTTCGGGTTTGCCGGCGGAACGCAGTCCCGTGAGACGCAGTTCCCGCTTGAGCCAACGCTTCAATTTGTTCATGCTCATGTTGTAATCTCCACGCACGAATGAAGCGACAGCGCGCCTGTTTCCGCCTGAATCGTACGCCACGTAGAGCATGGCCTTTATCGTGCGTTTTACGTCTATATTCAACTGGCAG
>JAISYN010000372.1 GCA_031269915.1 Synergistaceae bacterium | reverse complement strand
GACAACGGAGGGGCCTACCTCATAAGAGTGACTCTCTCAGTCGACGAAATAGAATTCGGAAGCGTGGATATGGCAATGATCGGAAGCAATAAAGACGCCTGAGGGCCGGTTCATTGTATGTTCATTATATCAACAGGCGCGACTCCTTCAACTCCACAGGCAGGCTATAGGAACGGCGGTGATACCTTCTCCGAGAGGCAATGTGTTTTCGCCCGTGTATAACACTACCCCGGAGAAGGGACGTTCCTCAGCCAGTTTGTTTTTGAACCATTTCAGATGACGGGCGTCTTCGCCTGAGACCGCGGAACCGGCTTTTACCTCGATACCCAACAAGTCGCCGCGCCGTCCGCTTATGAGAAAATCTATTTCACGGTTCTCCCTGTCGCGAAAATGATGAATCCGGCAGTCCCGTCCAAGAGAAACCTGAGCGGAGAGTTCGTTGAAAACCATCGTTTCGATAATCTTTCCCGAACGGTCCGCGTCCCAAAAAACTTCTTCCTCACGCCAATCCAGCAAGGCCGCCATTAATCCCGTGTCCGTCATAAAGATTTTTTCGCGCTGGCCCGCGCGTTGATAGTCCGTTTCTGTCCATGCCGGAAGCCGCTCCAAAAGATAAAGCGACTCCAGGACGTTTGTGTACGCGTTCAGCGTGGAACGATTCAAATCCAATCTGCCGCTGACGCCTTGCGTGTCCATGAGTTTTCCGGACCACGAAGCAAAAGTATCCAACAGCCTCCGAAGACTGTTTTGCCTTCGAATGTTGGCAACGTCCCTGAGGTCTCTTGCGATGATGCTTTCCACATAATCAAGCAGCCAGTCCGCGCGTTTTTCCGGTATCAAAGCCAGGACTTCCGGATAGCCTCCGGCGAAAGCCATTTTGATAATCTCCCGCTTGTCGAAGCCCTTTATCTGGAACGGAAAATTCCCGGCGAAAGCATTTGTCAAAAAAACGGGCGGCGTGTTCATCTGTTCGCCGAAACTGAGGACGCGCAGCCGCGCGTGTTTCACCCTGCCCGCCAGGCTCTCCGTCACATCGGGACGCCGGAAGATATCCGAGGAGCCGGTCAATAAAAATTGACCGTTTTTATTGTCTTCATCGACTATTTGTTTTATCGCCGGAATCAAATCCGGGGCTTTCTGCACTTCGTCAATGATGAGCGCGCCGATATCGTGTCTTAAAAAACCAAGGGGGTCCGTCCGCGCGATTTTCAACATTGACGCATCGTCGAGCGTTCGATAGACATTACCGCCGTCATTTACGATTTGCATGGCAAGCGTGGTCTTGCCGCACTGCCGAGGTCCCGAAAGCACAACGACCCGGCGTGTTTTCAACGCTTCCCTGACCGCGGTTACCTGCCAGCGGGGATAAAAAGTCATATCGCACTCTCCCTGCGTTTTTCAGCTATTATAGCATCTATTCCGCGTTTTGCTTATCAGAGGATCAGCGTTTTGTATATCAACGACTCCGCGTTTTGCTTATCGAAAATCCAGCGACACTTGCGTTTATGCTTATAGTAGGCGATTTGGTCGGCGGAAGAGAATTCTGAATCGTGGACATGCGATGATCGGGAGCGATAAAAACGCCTGAGGTCCGGTTCATTATATCAACAGGCGCGACTCGCTAAAGCAGCGCTTGCAGCAGTTTTTTATCGGGTTTGGATATGACCGTTTTGTTCACCAGCATACCGTCGTCCGCCATTCCGGCGATGGCGGCGTCGACCGCGATTTTGACTGACGACGTGTCGCCGGAGATTACAACGAAACTCTTGCCGCCTATCCCCGTCCCCAGCCGCAAATCCACAAGATCGACGGGAGACGCTTTAACCGCTGTGTCGGCCGCTATTATGGAAGATGTCACGGAGAAAAACTCCATTACGCCGATTGCTTCCATCTTTTCGGTCATACCGGACATATTGACTGCCGCTATGACCTTTGGATGTATCCTCGAAAGCACGAGTGATGAGACCAGATATCCTTTTGCCGTATCTTTGCCTATTTTTATGGCTTTTTCGACGTTCGCGATCTGCCCGTTTATCATTATGTAATACTTGCCGGGACACGACGCCTTTGCGAATATGAGATCGATTCCGACCGCTTTAAGCATAGCGTCCCCAATCTCTATCCCGCTCGCAATGCTTGAAAGTTCGATAAATCCCAGGGTATCCATGCTGCCTGCCTCCTTAGCCGATGACGGGGCTTCCTTCCGCGATTATCGCGATAAAACTTCCGGTTTCAGTGACGATACCCTCTATGCTTGCGTGTATATTTGCGCTCACTTTGCCGCCGGATTCGGCTATCAATTGTCCGCGGGCCACGCGATCGCCAACCCGCACTATCGGGTTCGCCGGAACTCCTATGTGCTGCCTGACGGGTATTTTTACCCTTTCGGGCGTTATCTCCGCGAAATCTTTGGCTTTGTTTTCATACAGGCTCAAAAGCCCCATCCTCGCCATTATTTTCGGAGGAGCGATTTTTCTGTACGCGCGCATCGGATGCGGCGTAAGAGGCGTGTCGGGCCTCGCGTAACGGGTTCCCGTGAGCTGTTTTTTCACATACTTGTTGACCTGTCTGGGCGAGAGCCCCATGGGGCAGGCGAAAGTCTCGCATACCCCGCACTCGCAGCATATCAGCGCTTCCTGCAGGATATCGTTCGCGCGCATCTGTTCTTCAAAATTCATCGAGGACATCTGGCGCATGACCATGTGCGGCCGTATTTTGTGGCCGATCAGGCGGCGAGGGCACAGGTCGCTGCAAAACGTGCACTGAATGCACGCCGATTTCGCCCTGTTCAATATTTTCGATACAGCCAGTTCGTGCAGCCTGGCGATGAAGTTGTTGGATTCCGGTATGACTATTATCCCCGACGTCGTCTTGGTCACATACTTTTCTCCGATATCCCCGCCGTCGAAAACCGCGCCCATCATCGGGCCGCCGTCTATTACTTTGAATTTCGCCAGTTTGCTTCCGCCGCACGCGTCCACGCAGGCTTTGAAAGAAGTTCCTATCGGGACTCTCAATACCTTGGGGCGCCCGACTTCCCCGGTGACGGTCAAAAATTTGTGGGTCACTGGCAAACCGCGTACAGCGTCGCGCACATTGAGAACCGTGGCGACGTTGGAAACCACCACGCCGGTTTCGAGGGGAATGCCCGACGGAGGGACGGTCTTTTTCGTGATGTCGAACACTATCATCTGTTCGTCCCCGGCCGGATAGTAGTTATCGAGAGGAAAGATTTTTATACCGGCGCCAGCGCGGCGTATAGCGTCCCGCACGCTTTGCGTTTCGCGTTCATTAACGCTCTTTATGGCTATATAAGACTCGCGGGCGGACACATGTTCCGCTATGAAGCGGACTCCCTCGATTATCCCGTCGGCATGGGCGTTCATTATATATTTGTCGGTGGACAGGAGCGGCTCGCATTCGGCAGCGTTCACCAGCAGATATTCGACTTTGCAGTCAAGTTTGACGTGCGTAGGGAAACCCGCGCCACC
>JAISYN010000370.1 GCA_031269915.1 Synergistaceae bacterium | reverse complement strand
GGTATAACACGAGAACCATGCTTCGTATCCGCGCCGATTTGGCCGTCGCCAAAGATTCCGTCTGGACAATGGTCGATCCGGAAAAAATCGGGAAGTATAATTTACCAACTGTCCGTACGAAAGTGGAAAACAAGGCTCAATACCTCCTTCGACCGGATTTGGGGCGCGTTTTCGACGAGAAGGCCGCACAATTCATTCGTAAAACACTCAAAAGCGATCCTGACGTACAGATTGTTATAGGGGACGGATTGAGTTCTTCGGCTGTCGAAGCCAACATCGACGACATTCTGCCGTCACTGCTGCAAGGATTGAAAACCTACGAAATCGATCCAGGCACTCCGGTGTTCGTCGAGTATGCTCGCGTGGGATCGGGAGATTTTATCTCTGAAATAGTCAACGCAAAATTGGTAATCGTTCTGATCGGCGAACGTCCCGGCGTCGCTTCACCTACAAGCCTGAGCTGCTATATGACTTATAACCCTCGCGTGGGAATCAACGAATCTTGTAGAAACGTCATCTCCAATATTCATAAAAATGGCACGCCTCCGGCTGAAGCGGGAGCTCATATTGCGGAACTTGCCAAAATCATGCTGGAACAGAAAAAGAGCGGAGTCGATCTCAAACTGTAGATCGAATTTCACATGCGCGTAGCCTGCCGTTGGCATTTACGGCAGGGATTGAACAGGCGAGTCAAACTTCACGCTGTTCTATTTAATTATTTACAGAAAGGGACGATCGAAAACATGAAAGGTGATAAAATCTTCGCGAAAATCTTGAGCGCTCAAATCATTACCAGCGTTTCTTCGGCATTAGCAAAAGAATACGGTTTAAACGAAACAGAAAAAAGTGTTGGCATCTTTACCTCTGACAACGACGATATCGGTTTTCTTGCGATGGATGACGCGACCAAAAAAGCGAATGTGCGCGTGGCATATGGCGGTTCGATGTACGCGGGAGGCGCTAATGCCAATACGCTTTTGGCCGGTGAGTTGTTTGCCGTGGTGGCTGGTCCCGATGTGTCGGAAGTCAAAGCTGGAATGCAAGCGGTTTTTGATTTCTTCGACAACGGCATCCATTTTGTCTGCTGCAACGAAGATAACAACATTTTTTACCTCGCCTACACTGTTTCAAGGGTTGGCACGTACTTTTCAAGTGAATACGGCATTAAACCAGGTAATGCGATGGCATATTGCGTAGCGCCGCCTCTTGAGTCTGTATTTGCAGCGGACGCGGCCTTGAAAGCCGCAAATGTCGAGATAGCGGCATATTGGAAGCCTCCGACAAACACAAACTTCGGAGGCGTGTTGTTTACTGGCGCGCAGTCCGATTGCGTTTCCGCCTGTTCAGCTTATGGCGGCGCGGTCCAAAGCGTAGCAGATGAGCATATCCGTTTGGGATAGTCCTTGGTTTTTGCTTGACAGGAGGATGAAGATGAACGCCAATATAGAACAAATCAGAGAAATAGTTAAAAAGATTCTTGAAGAAGCCGCCAAGGAACAAGCCGTTCCGTTTGAGAAACACACGGACAAATCAGGGGTCTTTGTGGTCAAAACGGCAACCGTTAAGGGAGAGCCTTTTGACACGGGCAAACCCGGCGACAACGTCAAGCTCATCGACCTCGCGACATTGGAGGAAAGCCCTCGGATGGGGGTTGGCATCATGGAGATGGATCACACGACGTTCGATTGGTTTCTTAACTATGACGAATATGACTATATCATTGAAGGCTCGCTGAGTATCGTCATCGACGAAAATATAATCACAGGAAATAAGGGGGATATTCTCTTCATTCCCAAAGGCTCGAAGATTCAATTCTCCGCGCCGAAATTCGCCCGGTTCATGTACGTTTCGTGTCCGGCCGATTGGGCGAACGCCTGATCTTTAAAATATGGCGTTGGCTGTCTGTTTCAGCGTATAGGCAAATCGCGAGCGAATATTTGATTACAAGGAGGAATTTTATCATGACATTCAGCGACGTAATTATGTGGATTATGGCTATTGGCGCCATTATCGGCGGTATCGACCGAATCATCGGGAACAAATTCGGCCTAGGCGAACAGTTCGAGGAGGGATTCAACGCTATGGGGCCGCTTGCCCTGGGGATGGTCGGCATGGTTTGTCTCTCGCCGGTTATCGCAAATGTAATAGCCCCTGCCATTACTCCTTTTTTCAAGTCTATAGGCGCGGATCCCTCGATCTTTGCCGGTTTGCTGCTACCGAACGATACCGGCGGATACCCGTTGGCGGAGGCTTTAGCTATCGATAAGCAGGCCGGTTTGTATTCCGGCCTGATAGTGGCATCAATGATGGGATGCGCGATCGTTTTTTGTATTCCGGTCGGTCTTAGCATGATCGAGAAAAAGGATCAGCCGTTTTTTTCCCAAGGGCTATTGATTGGTCTCATTACGGTACCAGCTGGTTCAATTACCGGTGGGATGATCGCCGGTTTTGACAAGGGTATGATACTGATTAACTCCGTACCGGTCATTGTTATCGCAATTCTTTTGGCGCTGGGCTTGAAATTTATCCCCGACAGTATGATTAAAGGGTGCACAATCTTCGGCCGTATAATCATGATCATAATTACTATCGGTCTTGTTTCAGGGGCGTTTGAAGGAATTACAGGAGTAGCGATAATCCCTGGGTTGGCGCCCATTAGCGATGGTTTGGCCATCATCGGCACAATAGGGATGGTGTTGCTTGGAACGTTCCCGATATTAACAATCCTTACCCGTTTATTGAACAAACCGTTGACGGCAATCGGCACGCTGTTCAAACTCGATGCTACTTCAGCGGCCGGATTGATCTTCTGCCTGGCAAATCCGGTCCCCGTATTTAAAATGTTTAAGGATATGAACAACCGCGGAAAAGTCATCAATATCGCTTGGATGGTATGCGCGACGGCCGCGTTGGGGGATCATCTGGGATTTACGGCCGGCGTATATCCTACAGCAATTACAGCAGTTGTCGTAGGAAAACTCATAGGCGGTATTCTCGCTGTCGTTATCGCATTCTTTATGACAGGAAATATTGAAGCGACCGGCGAGGCGGCGACAAACCAAGTGGAGGCATGAAAACTTACACAAATTTCAAGTTGTCGCGCAGCGAAGTAAACGCGTCAGCATTTGTGAGGAGCACATGAAAACGAGGTCAATCGCTCCCATGACAGCTGTGATACAGAGCAGTTCGGAAAAACCTCGTTGAATCACCGGACTGCTTCTTTCGGTCCGCCGCGCTATTGCGCTGGTGTCAGTTTATTTTTTTGTTTTGCCGTACCATATAGCGAGCCCGCTTGCGTTCAGTTCGAGCGCCAGCGTCGTCACTCTTCCCGTGGGGGAAGCGAGGCATGGGCAGCCCTGGCGGGCGGATTCCTCCTTGAACAGATCCCTCAGCCCTTCTCTTATGAGGTCCAAATCTCCTTTGGATTCATCGGCTATTTTTACGTAAATATCCAACTGCCTGTACAGCGAATCCACCATAGCGCCCTTCGCCAGCATACGGCCGAAGTGCGTGGGATACAGGGCGTCCGGTTTCAGCGACTCTATTCTGCGCATGGAAGCGCGCATGGCGTAGGGGTCGAACTGAACCGGCGATGTCGTCAATATGGCGCACCTTCCCTCGGGCCTCACAAGTTCCATATACGACATGCCGAACGAGTCTCCGGTGAACACGGCGTTCGCCGCCGTATCGTGGAAAGCGAGATGATGGCGGGCGTGCCCCGGTGTGTCGAGGCAGACGATCGTATGTTTCCCGACGAAGAATTCATCTCCGTCCCTCGGAGATGTTATCCTGCCCGCCTCAACGGGGACGACTTTTCCGTAAAGCCTCTTTACAGCCTCGGCGCCGTAGACTTCCTCGGCTCCGGCAACCAGCTTTCCGGGGTCGATAAGATGCCTCGCGCCGCGCTCGTGCACCACTACCCGCGCGTTCGGAAATTCCGCGGCGAATGAGCCCGCTCCTCCCGCGTGATCCAGATGAACGTGGGTCAGGAAGATATGGCTTACATCGCCGGGCGCCGTGCCAAGTTCGTCAAGCGCGCGCGTCACGCGCTCCAGGGATTCGTTGTTGGCGGTGTCTATTATGGTTGCCTCTTTCCCGTCTTTTATTATGTAAATCGCGGCGACGCCGCTGCCGTCGTAACCCGAATCCACGCAATAAATTCCATTTTTGTAGTCAGTCGTCTCAAATTTTTCCATTTTTTCCTCCGTTTCGAACGTTCGCGGTCAGTTCGTCGTCTTTCCGCAAATTCATCCAGTCCGGCAGTGAAAGTTCCTCAGGGCGAATCATTGGGCCGAGATCGTGAGCGGCAAGTATTTCCGCGCCGCGCGCTCTGGGGATGTTAAAGGAAACAGCCCAGTTGTTCGCGAGCGTCTTTCTTCTCGCTGCGAAAGAGCCGGCGAGAAGACCCCGCCATACCCGGTCGCGAGGCAGGTCCGCCGCTGCGCCGACTCCCGAAAGTTTTATCTCGACGATGGCGGAATCGACACGCGGCATCGGGCGGAACGACGAACGGGGAACTTTGCGGACTGTACTGGCTTCTCCGATGGCCGCTATCGTAACGGACAGCGGGTTCGAGATACGCGCGGCGGAGCCGCATGACAGCCGCTCCGCCGCCTCGGCCTGCGTCGTCAGAAGCATATAATTCATAGCGCTTCCCGAATAAGATTCGAGCAGCTTCCAGACAAGCGGAGTGGTTATGTGATAGGGTATATTGGCTATTATGTGTGTGACAGACGGCAGCCGGGAATAATCAAATTTCATCGCGTCTCCCCAATGAAGCGACAGCGATGTGTTTGACGCGGCTATGGGTTCGAGATATTCCTTGAGCCGAGTGTCCAGTTCCACAGCGTACACGCGCTCCGCCCCCGACGCGAGCAGGCCTTTGGTGAGCATGCCTCCGCCCGGGCCTATTTCCAGAATTGAAGCCGACGGACACGGAGCGGCCCGATCCGTCATCCACTTCACTACAGAACTGTCTATCAGAAAATTCTGCCCGATATCGGTGTTGTATCGGAATGGCATTTATTTTATGTCCCGCGCCGGCGTTTTTTCCGCGCCTTCTTCCGCCAAAGGAGCCCAGCCTCCGCCGAGGGCTTTGTATATTCTGACTACGTTCGACGTCATCTGCCCTTCGCTTATCGCTATCTGATCCTCGAACGACAATAGAGCGTCCTGCGCGTTTATTACATCGCTGAAGCTGGTGAGCCCGTTCCCGTATTTGTCGCCGGCGATTTCAAGGGCCGCCCGGGCGGATGCCAGGCCGGAGCGCAGGATTCTGTCGCGTTCGCTCTCCTGCGCGCTCGCCGCGAGGGCGTTACGAACTTCCGCCACGGCGTCCAGAACGGTTCCCTCGTAGGCGGCGAGCAGTTGTTCCTCGCGTTCGGCCTGAACCTGTATGTTCTTTCTTATCGCTCCGCCGTGGAATATCGGAAGCGTTATCCTCGGCCCGAAAGCGAAACCGATGCTGTCCCCGGAGAACAGGCCGCCGCCCGACAGCGTTTCCAGCCCGATGGAACCCGAGAGAAAGAATTTAGGCAGCAGGTCTTTTTCCGCGGATGCTTTTTTAGAGATTTGGGCGGCAAGCGCTCGCTCGGCCGCTCGGATGTCCGGTCTCTGGCGGATCGTGTCCGCCGGTATTCTGTCGAGGCTTATGTAACGCGCTTTAGGAATCGGTCCGGGCTGTGCCAGAGATTGTTCGAGACTGCCGGGGACGCGCCCTGTCATTATAGCTAGCGCGTTCATCACTATCTCTATGTTCGACTTTATCGACGGTATGGAGGCCCTCGTCATCTCCGCGGCGTATTTCGCCTGATTCAGGGCGAGCGAATCTCTGAGTCCGGCGTCATGCAGGGAGGCCAGCATCGACAGAGTTTCCTCTCGCAGCTCCAGGTTGAGATTCGCTATACGCAGGCGTTCCTGAAGCGTGCGAAGCGACAGATAGTTGAACGCCACTTCGGAGGACAGCGTCACCCATGCGGAGTGCAGCGCCGCGTGAGAGGCTTCCAAAGTGGCTTCGGCGGCCCTGGTATCGTCCTTTTTCGCGCCGAAGACGTCTATCTCCCACGACGCGTCTATCCCGAATTTCGTAATCTCCGCCCGATTGCCGCCGCCCGAGGAGTTTTCGGACGATTTATTGTTCGTCCAGGTATCGGCGCTGTCCAACCAAGGCAGAGCGGAGGCTCTGCTTATGCCGAGCGCGGCTCTGGCCTCCATCATCCGTGAGCGCGCCGCTCTGAGGTCTCTGTTGTTCGAAAGCGCCTCCATTATCAGCCCGTCAAGAGTGCTGTCTTCCAATGCGCTCCACCAGCGCGAAAGCAATTCAACCGATATCGCCTCGCCGCCCGAATCGGCGGCGTAGATGCTGCCGTATTTCCCGGCGAGCAGGTACCATGCGCCTTCGCGCACCGCGGCGTCGTCCGAAATGACAGGCGGAGCCGGCAATTTACTCTCCGGCCCGGTTTCCTTCAGTAGTTCGTATTTGCGCGTCAGCGCTTCCCACGCCTCTTTGTCGGCTTCCGCGCCCCCGGCGTCCGGTATCGTTGACAGCGCCGCCGTTACGACGGCGAGGATGACGATGGTTTTAATCAATTTCATCTTTTGTCTCATTTTGGACCGTCTCCTTTTTCCCGCTGCCCCAAAATATCGCCGCGAAAAAGCTCTTTATCCGCTCCCTGTTTGTCTGCAGCGCTGTGTAGAGACCGGGGATCAGAAATATTCCGAACACTGTCGCCATGCCCATGCCGAAGAACATGGTAGAACCAACGTGCAGTCTGCTTCCGGCTCCGGCGCCCTTAGCGGCGAGCATCGGCGAAACGCCTATTACGCATGTGAGCGCGGTCATCATCACGGAACGGAAACGTTCTCTGCCCGCCTCAGCCGCCGCTTCGAGTATCGAGCGCCCGTGGACTTCGCGCTGTTCCTGCGCGAACTCTATGATGAGGATGGCGTTCTTTGCCGCGAGGCCTACCAGAAGCAGTATGCCAAGTTGGGCGTAGATGCTGAGCGACAGGCCCATTATCCTGATTCCGATCAGCGAGCCCAGCAGGGCGACCGGAAGCGACAGCATGACTCCCATGGGAACGGTCCAGCTCTCGTATTGAGCCACCAGGAACAGGTATCCGAAGACGAGCGCCACGACGATTATCATCGTGGTCTGACCCGCGGCCTGACGCTCCTGATAAGTCATCCCCGACCATTCTATTACATAGCCCTCCGGCAGTTCCGAGGCCATCCGCGTCAATTTCTCTATTCCCTGCCCGGTGGAGTACCCCGCGTTCATACCTACGGTAATCGAGGCGGTGGGATAGAGATTGTAGCGCGTGATGGATCTGGGCTCCAGCGTCTTTTTCAGTGTAACGAACGATTGAAGCGGAACCCGCGCTCCGGACGAACTCTTGACGTAGATATTGTCGACGCTTTCCATCTTGTCGCGGAACATCCAGTCGCTTTGAAGAATGACCTTGTTGACCTGCGATCCTATGTTGATATCGTTTATATAGGCCGTTCCGAAATATGTCTGGAGCGTTGAGAATATATTCGACACGGGGATTCCCATCATCTCGGCCTTTTCCCTGTCTATATCGAGAAACAGGTGAGGCGTGCTGGCTGTGTAGCTGCTGAAGGCGAATCTGAACTCCGGCGACTGGAATATCCTGCCTATGAACTGGTTCATCACCTGAGCCAGCTTCACCGGGTCGTTGTCGAGCCTCGACTGCAGTTTTACGTCCAGGCCTCCCCCTATGCCAAGCCCGGATATCGCGGGGGGGACTACAACGTTTATCTGCGCTTCCGGTATTCCCGCGGCGATTGCGCGGGAATACTCGGCGATGGCGTTTTGGCTCCTGCCGGGGTCCTCGCGGAGACTCCACGTGTCGAGCGCCACCACTACCGTCCCGACGTTTTCGCCCGAATCTCCCGCCAGGCTGAAACCCTCGATCGATATTACCTCCTTCGCGCCCGGTATGGCTTTCAACTGCGGTATCATTTTATTCATGACCGCTCTCGTGCGCGTCTGCGACGCCCCCTCCGGGAGCTGAATTATCGCGAAGATGCCTCCCTGGTCTTCCTCCGGGATGAATTCGGTCGGGGTTCCCCGGTATATGTAATACGACGCCGCCGCGACGGCGGCGAACAGTATAACCGTTACGACGGTCCTGCGCGCTATCCACATGGCCCCCGCGACGTAGCTTTTTGTCGAGAAAGCCAGAAATTTGTTGAACCAGGAGAGCGGGCCGCGCGTTTTGGGCTTCACGCCGTTCAGTATGTGGGCGCACATCGCTGGCGATAGAGTCAGCGCTACGACGAGCGAAAACACGACGGAAAATGAGATCGTGACCGCGAACTGACGGTATATGACGCCGGTTATGCTCTGCATGAATGTGACGGGCACGAATATCGCCAAAAATACCATAGTCGTAGCGGTCATTGGCCCGGTCACGTCGCGCATGGCCTGTACCGTGGCGTCGCGGGCGTTCGACCCGTCGCGCTCCATTACGAACATGACGCGCTCGACCACGATGATGGCGTCGTCCACGACCGTTCCTATGACGAGTACCAGTCCGAACAGAGTGAGTATGTTGATGCTGAATCCCAACACCGAAAGCCCTATGAAGGTGGCGATCAGCGATACCGGTATGGCCGCGACAGGCACCAGGGTGACGCGCCAGTTTTGGAGGAAGAGATAGCAGACGAAAACTACCAGCGTGAAAGTGAGCGCCAGAGTCATTATTATTTCGGATATCGTCTCCCGCACATAGTCGGTGGTGTCGTATCCTATGACGAATTCGACGTCGTCCGGCAGGCTTGGCGTCAGTTCCGCAATCGCCGCGCGGACTCCGTTCATGACGTCGAGCGCGTTGGCGTCGGCCGCCTGCGAGAGGAGCATCATGGCGACCGGCGAACCGTTCATCATGGCGCTCATGTTGTAGCTTTCAGCGCCAAGCTCGATCCTGGCGACATCTTTGAGCTTCACGACTCCGCCCTGTCCGGTCGTTCTGATGATTATTTCCTCGAAGCCGCGCACGTTGGAAAGACGCCCTCTGGCCGCGAGAGGATACACCATCGGATTGCCGGAGTCCGTCTCCCCGAGACCGGCGCCTATCGAACCTAAAGACGCCTGACGGTTCTGGCTGGATATCGCGGAGGCGACGTCGGATGTGCTCAATCCGCGTGACGCGAGTTCGTCGGGTTTGAGCCACACCCTGATGCTGTAAGGCGCGCCGAATATCTGCACGTCGCCCATTCCGGGCACGCGCTTCAGGAAGTTGCTGACGTTGTTGTACGCGTAGTCGAGCAGGAACAGCGGGCCTCGCGTTCCTTTCGGGGACGAGAGCGCCAGGAATCCCAGAGTGTCCGAAAAGCTCTTGAGGACTGTGAGCCCTCTCTGCGTGACTTCCGTCGGAAGCAGCGGGGTAACTTGCTGCAGCCTGTTCTGTACATTCACGAGAGCCATGTCCGGGTCCGAGCCGGTTTTAAACGTCAAAGTCAGGTTGTACATGCCGGAGTTGCTGGAGGTCGAATCTATGTATATCATGTCGTCGACGCCGTTCATGGCTTCTTCGAGCGGAGCGGCCAGGGTGTTGGAGATTGTCGCGGCGTCGGCGCCCGGGTAGGAGGCGAAAACGATCACAGTCGGCGGAGCCACATCAGGATACTGTTTTACCGGCAGGTTAAGGCCCGCTATGGCGCCGGCCAGACTCAGCACGCATGCGATGACCATGGCGAAGCGCGGTCTGTTTATGAAAAAATTTGAAAACATCGTTCAGTCCGTTCCTTCCCCTGAGCCGCCGTCGTCGGCGGAAACGACCGCCCTCAGATCGTAGCCCGATTCTCTGGCGAGATCGGCCGGGCTCGCGGCCGACGCGTCGGATGACGGATAGCTTGGCCTTACCGGCGACCCGGGCTGCACGTTATGAAGACCGCTCAGCACGACTTTTTCCCCGGCCTCCAGCCCGGATATCACCTCCCGCGTCGCGCCTATCTCGGCGCCCAGCTCGACGTCCCTTCTATCGGCGATATTTCCGTCGCCTATCACGTATACGAAGTCGCCCCGAGCGTCGGACATCAGGGCCTCCTGAGGCAGGACGGGAGCGATGTGGTTTTTCACGGGTTTCGCCGACACGCGCACCATGGAACCGGGGATGAGCGTCCCGCCATCGTTTTCAAAACGTCGGCGCAGTGTGATGGTTCCCGTCATGGTATCTATCGTATTGTCCTCGAAATCGCGTTCTCCGCCGGACTTATACGAGGTCCCGTCGGATAGCAGGAGCGATATGTCATAGACAGGGCCTTCGGAGGATTGAAACGCCTCTATCTGTGCCATGTAATCCCTGTCGGGTATGGAGTAAGACACCCGGATCGGGTCCGTCTGGACTATGGTCGCGAGCCCGCCGCCCGGGGTCACGTAGTTTCCCTTCGTAGCCTCCGCGCGGCCTATCCTGCCGGTTATCGGCGCTCTTATTTTTGTGAAATCCAGGTCTATCTGCGCGAGTTTGAGAGCGGCTTTCGCCTGGTCCACCGCCGCCTTGTTCTGGAGCGCCTCGCTCGCCGCTATGTCGAGATCGCTCGCCGAGACGCTGCGCTTATCGGCGGCCTTGAGGCGGTCGTTGTATTTCACGGCCTTCGCCATATTGGCCTGCGCTTTGGCCAAATCGGCTCTGTGAAGCGCCACCGTGGCCTGGTGCTGCGCGCTGTCGAGAGTAAAGAGCAGGTCCCCCTCCTTCACTATAGAGCCTTCTTTGAAATGCACGGTCTCGATTTGACCGGAAATGCGCGGTTTCAGCAGGACGGACTGAATGGGTTCGACCCTGCCGATGTACTCGCGTCCTATTGCCAGATCGGCTTTGATCACCACATGTCCCACGACCGGAGGCGCCGGAGGTTCGGGGGGAGCCGCGGCGCTGTTTTCCGCGGCCGCGGACGCCTGATTTATCTCGATATCCAAACCGCCGACGAAGTAGGGCCTTGCGAAAAACGCGACGGCAAGCATGAGAGCCGCCGCCGTTATCGATTTAAGCGTGTTCGAGCCGGTTCCTCCGGCATGGACGAATTTTCTTGCGTTTCCCGATTTAGTCATTGTATTTGAGCACCGTCCCTGTTTTGATTTGTATCGTCAGTCGGTTTTCAGTCCGTTCTTCAAGGCGTCGAAGATGAAATCCGAATATTTGATGAAATCTGTTCCGTAAATTTCATGTATCTGCAGAAAAAACAGGCCGTGAAATATTGCCGACAAAAGGCTCGCTATTTCACCGGCCGGGAAATCCGTCTTTATCTCATGACGCTGCTGCGACTTGGCAATGATTCCCTCCAGCATGTCCCGCTCGTTCTTTATCATGCCGCGCATGGAGGAGACCAATCTTTCGAACACCTCCGCGGGCCATTCGTGTCCTCTGTGAACCAGCTTGTTTACCTTCTGGCTCTGTTCGTTTTTCGCGCCCGACAGCATTTTTTTTCTGAAAAATATCCTCAATCCGTCGAAATTTTTCGGAACGGGGCCGACGTTACGGCAATTCATCCCGGTTTTTTCACAGATGTCCTCCACGAGATTGATGAGCAGATCGTTTTTGTTTTTGAAGTGCCAATATAGAGCCCCTTTTGAAAGGCCAACCCTCGCCGCGATGTTGTTCATTGAAACGTTGGGGAAAGGTTTTTCACTCATCTCGTCTAACGCTGATTCGAGTAGCTTTTTTCTGGTTTCACCCGCGCTCTCTTTAGTTTTTCTCATAATTCACCCCGCCTATTTTTAAAAGTGACGGATATCGTCCGCCAGTCATTATACATACCTTAAGGTATGTATGTCAAACATCGCGTTCTCCCAGCATTGGGAGCCATATCTGCCATTAATTTCTTGACCGCGCTGAATTGATATTCGACTCTTTCTGAAGTTTATCCTGACATCGGGATAAATACCCGAGCGAGACCTGCATATCGGTTTAATCGCGGCAGATTGCCTTAACTCTCCTATTTCGAAAGAGGCATTATATCGGCTGGTTTTATGACGACGCGGATCGTATCTCCGTTTTTTATCTCAGGATACGCGTCTTTCGCGAACTCCATGACGATCTTTGAATACGCGCCGTCTTGCGCGTCTTTCGGGCGCAGTATGACGATGGTCGAAAAAACGTCCTGCTTCACGCGGATCACGCGGCACGTGAAAGTGTTTTCGTCGCTCTCATCACGCCATAGCGAGACGTAGTGCGACCTCACGCCTATAAAAAGCGCTTTCTCGGCGGGGAGCGTGCATTTGAGGGTTACACCCCAATCGACGGCGTTGATATAGCCCTCTCCGATCAGTTTTGCCCTTGAATAATTTTTACAGCCGGAAAGCCGTGCCGACGCCAGCGTATCGGGGGATTTGAAAAGCTCGTCCACCGTACGCACGGCCTCGCTTTTTCCTCCTCCTATTACGCAAACCTTGCTGCAGATGCGATATATCTCGCCCCTGTCATGTGAGACATAAAGCGTAGTTCCGCCGAATTCCTCCAGCGCGGCCACAAGTTCGCTCTCCATTTGCCATCGCAGGTAAGCGTCGAGTGATGAAAGCGGTTCGTCCAACATTATCGCAGTAGGTCCGCTCGCTATTATCCTTGCGATCGCAACGCGCTGCTGCTGTCCGCCGGACAGTTGGGACGGATAGCGTTTTTCGAGCCCGGCAAAATGAAATTTTGCGGCAAGAGAATGTAACGTTGCTGAGGCTTCTTTACGCGCCCCGCGCGACAACACAGCCATGATGTTTTCCTCTACCGTCATATTGGGGAAGAGCGCGTAGTTTTGGAAGAGCAGTCCGACGCTCCTTTTTTGCGGAGGCAGGTTTATGCCCTTTTTCGAGTCGAAGAGCGTCACGCCGCCAGAAACTATCAGACCCTCGTCGGGACGGACGATGCCCGCTATGCATCCAAGCGTCATACTCTTGCCGCAGCCGGAGGCTCCGAGAAGCCCCATGACTTCGTCTGACGCGTCAAATTCCACGTCCAATGCGAATGAACCAAGGTTTTTTTTAATTCTCGCGTAGATTGACATCCGAATATTCGCCGCGCCCCTTGTCCGCCGCGCGCTTGTACTTATTCTCCAGCATATTAGCGGACACCAGCACCACAAATGAAATAGCGAGATTTATTCCAACCCATTTATAGGCGAGAGAATCGTTGCCCTCACGCCATAACTGATAGACAGTCGTCGATATGGTGGCGGTTCGTCCCGGTATATAACCCGTCACCATGGTGGTGGCCCCATATTCGCCGAGTGCGCGCGCGAAAGCGAGCACCGTTCCGGCGAGTATGCCGCCGCGGCAGCAGGGCATGATCACGCGCCAGAAGAGGTAGGTATTCGACAACCCAAGGGTTTGTCCGGAATAGACGAGAGTCATGTCGAAAGATTCGAAAGCTCCCCGCGCGGTTCTGTACATCAGGGGGAACGTGACTATAGTAGTGGCGAATATGGCGGAATACCACGTCATGGTCATCTTGAAACCGAATATCCCGAGAACAAAAGAACCCACCGGCCCAAAAGGCCCGATCACTTTCAGAAGAAAAAAACCGACGACAGTAGGAGGAAGAACCATCGGCAGCGTAAGGACGCAATCGCAGGCGCCTTTGACGGCGCTGGGAGCTTTCGCTATGTAATGCGCGGCGAATATGCCGACGAAAAAAGTGACGAACGTCGATATTCCCGCGACGCGGAGTGAATTGAAAAGAGGAAATAAATCCATGAAAATAAAAAGCAGGCCCCCGGTTCAATTTACGGCCGATCTCTGCCGGCCTTAAGATACCGGAGGCCTGAAATTTTTACTTTTCTGGTATGGCGAAACCTATTGATGTAAAGACCTGCGAAGCTTTTTCACCCTTCAAAAATTCCACAAAATTTTTGGCGGCGGCTTCATTTTTGGCCGTCTTGAGTATCGCGGCGGGATATGTGATGGGAGAGTGGCTTCCCGCCGGGGCGTCAGCGACTATTTCGACCTCCGAAGACGTAGCCGCGTCTGTGCTGTAGACAATGCCGCAGTCGGCTGAACCGTTTGCCACATGAGCCAGCACTTCCTTCACGTTGCTGGCGAAAGTTATCTTTTTCATGGAATTGAGTTGATCCCAGAGCCCGAGGTTTGTGTATATTTCCTGCGAGTATTGCCCAACAGGAACGTCGGAATTACCGAGCGAAATCAGGAAAACTTTGTCCGTCACCGCGTCTTTGAAATCTGAAATGCCCTTGGTATTATTGTCTTTAGGCGTAATCAGCACGACTCTGTTCGAAACGATGTTGAATCTGGAATCCGGCTGTATGAAATCCAGCTTTTCCGTGTTTACCGACGGGTCGGCCGAGATATCGAGCTGGTTCATCTGTCTCTGTCCGGCGGAAATGAAAACATCGCAGTCCGCGCCCTGCTGTATCTGTGTTTTAAGGGTGCCGCTGGAGTCGAAATTATAGATTATCTCGACATTGGGTGAGACTTCTTTGTAGAGTGCCGCTATCTTGTTCATGGATTCCGTCATGGACGCCGCCGCGAAGACGACTACGGTTTCGTCCGCCGCGTATACGGCGCAAGCCGCCATCATAACAAAACAAAAAACCAATACTGAAGCGAATTTTCTGATACTTTTCATGGTTACATTTCCTCCCGATGAGAGTATTTTTGTGCCGGTTGCTATTCACAACTGAGTTTCGATAAGCCATTATATATGAACTCTGCCGGTAATGCAATCACGTTGCGAATATCCAATTGAAAGACAAAGCGCCTTCGCATACGATTTTTACGCAAAATTTACAGTTATTTGCTGTTATCTTTACGTTAAAAAAATATAATGCCTCCGGTAATATTTTTTTGCGTAATCGCCGTCGGTTTATGGGGAGGGGAACGCTGATTGAATCGCCAAGGCGAAATTCAGCCGTTTGGGAGTGCGGGATTCTTGATATCGCATCAGATTTTTCGTTTTTTTACGCTGTAATCTCACTTCCGGGAGGCTGATACATTGAGCAGCGCTATCATTGACATGGGTTCCAATACCATCCGTCTTTGCGTTTTCGATTTCAGGGACGGAACGATCGAAACTGTGTTCAGTCAGAAAAAGGCAGTCGGGCTTGCCGGCTACATCCGAAACCGTGAATTGGAGCCGGACGGCATACTGCGTGTTTGTGAAGCGCTCAAATGGTTCCGAAACCTCGCTCTGAAGTTCGTTCAGGAGAGCGACATCCATGTTTTTGCCACGGCGGCGCTGCGCGAGATCACGAACAGAACAGACGCGCTCAGCGCGATCCATTCGGAAACGGGCTTGCTGCCGGAAACGTTGTCCGGCGACGAGGAAGCGTACCTCGATTTCGTCGGTTTTACTTACGGCTCCAAATTGTCCGGCGGTTTTCTGATCGATATCGGAGGGGCCAGCACCGAGCTTGTCCGTTTCTCCGGCGGTTTGCCGGAGAAAAAGATCAGCCTGCCCGTGGGCTGTCTGAGGCTGTACTCCGAATATATGAGCGGCCCGATCATTTCCAGGCAGGAAAAGAAATCCATGCTTCGCAAAATTCGCAGGCTTTTCGACACATTCGACTGGAGCGGAGACAGATGCTTTACCCTCATAGGCGTTGGAGGAACCGTCAGGACCGCGCTGAAACTCTCAATGATTCTCTTTGACGCCGATCGGAGCGGCGTCTCCTTTACGGCGGAAAACGTCCGCGTTCTTCGCAAAATGTTCGAAAACAGCAGCCCCGGGATATTTCACGCGTTGTACAAGGCCGCGCCCGATCGCGCGCTGACGATTTACCCAGGTTTATTGATTCTCGAGGAAGCCGTAGGGCGGTTGGACTGCGCTGAGATATGCGTCAGCAGGCGAGGAGTTCGCGAAGGTTTCTACATCGACCGAGTGCTGAAATTTCACCGGGATAACCTCGATTGCCGGTAACCGGAGTGAGATGCCGCATGTCCTCCAAAAAAGATAAACCGGTATATTTGCAGAACAGGGAGATCTCATGGCTGAAATTCAACGAACGCGTTTTGGACGAGGCCGCGTATGGGCCCACTCCGCTCTTTGGACGCCTCAGGTTCATCTCCATTTTCACAAACAACTTGGACGAGTTTTACATGGTCAGGGTCGGGGCATTGACCGATTATATGCTTTTCGATCCCGATTATGCCGAGAGCAAAACAGGCATGAGCGCGAGAGAGCAGCTCGATGCCATTTACAACGCCGTCAGACTGCTTTACGTCCGCAGAGATGAAATGTATTCATCTCTGCGCGGACTGTTATCCGAGCGCGGCGTAACGCACTATTCGATCGACGCCCTTACCGACGCCGAGATTACAAAAGTTCACCAATTATTCCGCAAGGATATATTGCCGCTCCTGTCCCCGCAGATCATAGACGCGACTCATCCTTTTCCTCATCTCGCGAATAAACAGCTCCACATAGCCGTTCGTCTAGGGGCCAAACACAAAGAACTTTACGGCCTGATCCCGGTTCCGGCGGCGTTGGAACGCGTGTTTCCCGTGCACGGCGGTTTTTTGCTTATAGAAGACCTGATCCTGCGTTACTCCGACGAAATTTTCAAAATGTACAAGGTCTTGGAGAAAAACATCATCGCCGTTACACGCAACGCCGACCTCAATTTCGAGGATAACGAGGAAGAAATAGAGGACTATCGCCAGCACATCAAAAAAACGATCAAAAAGCGGCTTCGCCTGTCGCCGGTGCGGCTTGAGTTTCAGCACGACGCCGGAAACGAATTTCTGGATTTCTTTACGAAGAAACTGGATATGGCATACGTTCAAATTTTGCGGTCGTCGTCGCCGCTTGATTTTTCGTTCTGTGACGCGGTCGAGCGCTTGTTCCCCCGCTCATCCGAATTGAAAGTCGCGCCTTTCCATCCGCTCGAAAGCCTCCCCGAACATACTGATATGTTCTCCCTCGTTTCGCGGCGCGATATTCTGCTGTCGTACCCTTTTGAAAGTATATCCCCGTTTCTCGTCCTCATCAGGCAGGCAGCCGGCAGCGATTCCGTCGTATCGATCAAGATTACGCTGTACCGCATCGACGTTCACAGCAAACTGGCTCACTCTCTTATACAGGCGGCTGAAAACGGCAAAGAGGTCGTAGTGATCATGGAGCTTCGCGCGAGGTTCGACGAGGACAACAACATACAGTGGGCGGAGCGTCTGGAGCAGGCGGGTTGCAAGGTCGTTTACGGGCTGGAGGGTTACAAGGTGCATTGCAAGGTTTGCCTGATCACTCTCCGCGAGGGCGGAACCGTGCGTTACATCACCCAGACCGGCAGCGGCAACTACAACGAAAAGACCGCCAGGCAATACACCGACATATCGCTTATGACCGCGAATCAGGAGATAGGCGACGACGCGGCAAGTCTGTTCAACGATCTTCTCGTCGGCAACCTGCGCGGCGTTTACCGCCACCTGCTGGTCGCGCCGGGTACTCTGAAAACCGGGATACTCCGCCACATAGACAGAGAGATCGTCAAGGCCTCGAACGGTTCGCCGGAAAGCATCATCATCAAGTGCAATTCCATCACCGACCGCGAGATAATGGACAAACTTGCGGAGGCCTCCAGCGCCGGAGTCAGAATCAGGCTGATCGTCCGCGGAATTTGCTGTCTGGTTCCCGGAATAGCGAATCATACGGAAAATATCACGCTCACCAGCATTATCGGCACATTCCTTGAACACTCCCGGATCTACTGTTTCGGCGAGGGGTCTGACGCCGCCATTTACGTCGCATCCGCCGATTTGATGACTCGCAATACAGCCGACCGCGTGGAGGTCGCCTGTCCGGTAATAGATAACGCGATTCACTCTCAGATTCGCGATATGCTGGACGTCATGCTCCGCGACAATGTAAAAGCGTGGGATCTGCTGCCGGACGGCCGCTATATCCACAAGAGCGGCATCCCAGGCGAGGAGAGCGCCGTGCCGGTCAACTCGCAGGAATATTTTGCCGCTCACGCTGAAATGCAGCAATGTGACGACATCTTTTCGCAGCGCCCGTCGAAAACCTACGATCATTACAAGCCGAAACTCGCTACTATCGGCGCGCTCGCCGGCTGTGTAAAAAATAGCGCGCTTAAGTTTTACGCGCGCTTCACAAAAAACTGACGCCGGACGGGCGCCGTTCGATTGCTGCCCTTTGAGCGCCAAAGAGAGGGGACTAAACGGATTAGCCCCGTCCAAAAACACTAAGCCGTCAAAACCTGATTGAGGGAAATTAGATTTACTGAATCGCCCCGGGTTTGGTGGAGAGTTATGATTCCAGTAAACCGAAGGAGGAGATTCAAGGATGTCATCTACAAGTAAGACAACGCCAAACTGAGGGCGGCGTCGGTTTTTTTTGCGGCCGAGCTCGACCGGCCACCGAACAAATAGTGTCGTTCATAGACTAGCACCGCGCATTTTGCGCGGGGCGGTGCGCGGCAAGGTGAAACGCACTACCATCGCAGGCAAAAACACCAATTTTGCCGAAGATCTTGTAAAACGTAAATTTGACGCGCCTGCACCGGACAAACTGTGGGTTGCGGATTTCACATATGTGCCTACCCGAACCGGCTGGTGTTACACCGCAGCGGGTTATAACGTATCCACGCGGATGGACAGGAATATGGCTGCCTCAGCGTTCAAGACGGCGCTTCACATGAGGGCGTGTTCCGGGCGTGAAGACATTGCCAATTTGATACACCATACATATAAAAATCCAGATGGTCATATACTGTCCACTAGGCTCTATAAAATTAAAGACGCGGAGGATGATCGGCATGTTTGGCAAAGAGGACAAATCGTTCCGGCTCTTGAGGATGTAC
>JAISYN010000362.1 GCA_031269915.1 Synergistaceae bacterium | reverse complement strand
AAAACGACGGCGACGGCGAGGCCGGCCCTTCCGAATTTATATCCGCTCATCGCGGCGAGTATGGTGTAGCCCACGCCTCCGGCGCCGACCATGCCGAGGATCGACGCCTCGATATAGTTCGTTTCAAAACGCAGAGCCGTCCACGCGAGGATGCCGGACAGCGACGCGGGAAGCACGGCGTTGAAAAATATCTGAATCCGGTTCGCGCCAACGGCCTTTACCGCCTCTATCGTCTCATCCGGAACCTCCTCGAACAATTGCGAGAAGGTTTTCCCGAAGAAGGCGAAACAGTGAAACCCGAGGCCCACGATGCCCGACGCCATTCCAAAACCCATCGACGCCAGAACCAGCAGCACCCACACGGGTGTCGGGACGGCCCGGATGAACGCGTAAACGCATTTTAAAATCACGGACAGCGGTTTCCACGGCGTTATGTTCTTCGCGGAGAGCGCGCCGAACAGAAGGCCCAGGACCAGGCTGTAAATGAGCGCCAATATCGAAACGGTCACCGTCTCGGTCAGTGTGAGCAGGGTGAGCGGGAACCGTTCCGCTGAAAATTGGAGCATCTCCCAAAAAACGCTGCCCAGTCGCGGAACGCGGCTTGCGATTCTGCTCCAGTCCAAATCCAGAGAGGACATCGACGCCACAGTCAAAATAAATGAACCGTACAAAAATACGCGGATCGGACGCTCGCGCCTCGCGTCTTTGACGGGAATTTTTTTCGGCTTCTCTCCGTCCTCCCGCGTCAGGAAAAAAACGTTTCCGCCCTTTTCATCCGCCAGGCCCGACGCCGTGTCATTCGTGTTCAAGATATGTCAGTCCCCCCTCGTGAAGTTGTCACAGTATGATTTTTCTCAGATAATCGGCGAGCAGATTGACGCCGATGATGAGCGCCGCCACAGCCGCTATCGTCGTGGATGCCGCGGCGTAGTTGTACTGCTTGATGTACCCGGTCATCAAAAGGCCGATGCCGCCCGCTCCCACCATGCCAAGTACGGTGGACGCGCGGATATTGAGTTCGACGCAATAAAGGAACCACGCGATAAGGCTGGGCATGGCGGCCGGCATGATGGCCTGCGCTATCACAGGGAGCGTTCCGGCGCCCGTGGCGTCGAGCGCCTCGATATTTTCGCCCGCGACCTCGTCCAGCGTCTCGATGAAATATCTCGTCAACTCTCCCACAGTCGAGATGACGAGCGCCAACACCCCGACGGCCGTGCCGATGCCGAACGCGGCGACCAGGATGAACGCCCAGACGAGGACTGGAATGTTGCGAAGCAACGAGGCGAATCCGCGGACGAGGATGTTGATGGGCCGGCGGCGGCAGATGACGGGAGATCCGAGAAACCCCAGGACCAGCGACAAGGCCGCCGCCACCCCCGTGGCGCCCATGGCCATATACAGCGTTTGCATGACCGATGCGAACAGCGCGCGCCATTTTCCCAAATACGGCGGTATGAAATCCGTGAAGATGAAGCTCCAAAATTCTTTCTGCGCTAACAGGGCTTTGAGGGGGTTAAATTTCGTGAAGCATGTCGAGAGGACGAACAGCGCGGACAGAACGCATACAAACGTTCTCCGCGCGCGTTCGCTCTCCTGCGAGGCCAGCGTTATCTTCCCGTTCATCAGGCGATCTCTCTTATCATCAATTGGTCCATCGGCTTGCCGTACACCTGTTCGATCATCTGTTCCGACAGATCCGCGGCGCGTCCGTCGTAAACGATCTCTCCGCCGTTCATGCCGATAATGCGGTCCGTATATCTGAGCGCCGCGTCAACCTGGTGCAGATTGACAAGACACGCTATCTCCCGTTCTGCGCAGACATTCCTGATGATTTCCATGACGACCTGCGCGCTGGCGGGGTCGAGCGACGCGATGGGTTCGTCGCACAGCAGGATCGACGGTTGCTGCATCAGAGCCCGGACGACTCCGACGCGCTGCCTCTGCCCGCCGGAAAGCTCGCCGGCGCGGTGATACAGGAATTCGCCAAGCCCTGTCCGTTCCAGTATTTTGACGGCGCGTTCCTTGTCCTCCTCGGAATAAAGCCCCAAAACCCCGCTCAGCGTGCTCATGTACCCCAAGCGCCCGTGCATGACGTTTTGCATAACTGTGAGCCGCCCCACCAGATTGTAGTGCTGGAAGACCATCCCCACCTTGCGGCGGATCGCGCGCACTTTAGAGGCCGGCACGCCGGTTATCTCCTCCCCTTCGATCAGGATACGCCCGGCCGTCGGTTCGACAAGGCGGTTGACGCAGCGAAGCAGAGTGGATTTCCCCGCGCCGGACGGCCCGATCACGCCGACCATTTCTCCTTTCGCCACGGAGAACGTCATATTATTCACGGCGGGTTTGTCCGCGCTTCGATATGATTTTTCGAGACCGCGTACTTCCAGTATATTCAGCAAGGGGCAAAACACCTCTTTCAAATATTTCCTCGCTATCTTTAGGGGTAAAGCGCCTCTTTTTCGCGGCCCGCGAGGTGTGCTCACGGGCCGCTGCCTTTATCTCTTTAGCGGGTTTATTTCGGCATCACTTTTTCCATCAGGGCGCGCACGTAATCATAGTCGCCGTCGGCGGCTTCCACGTACGAAGGCTTTTGTTCCGGAGCCAGCCCGTGCATAAACTGAAAGTAGTCGTCGTTCCTGTAATTCAGGAAGAACGTCTTTATGGCGGCTTTCAGATCGTCCGGCAGGTCGCCGCGTATGCCCATCGGAGAGGCCGGGATTCGCGGCGATTCGTGGATGACGGTCACATCGCCCTTGCCCACGCGCCCGGCGGCGGTCTCTATGTCGAGGATGTCCGACGCTATTGGGGCGGCGTCGATATCGCCGTTTAAGACCGCCTGAAGCCCGTTCTGGTGCTTGCCGGAAAAGCTGACGGACGAAAAGAACGTCCCGTTAGTGTGAAAATTCTCGTTGTTCATGGGAGGAAACGCGTTCATCAGCTCCAGTGTCGGGACGTAGTTGCCGGACGTGGACGCCGGGTCGACGAACGCGAAGGTCTTGCCGCGCAGGTCTTTGAGTTCTTTGATGGGCCCGCCGCTCTTGACTATTATTTTGGACGTGTAGCCCGCGAGGTTCTTGTCGCCGTTCGGGACGGCCACGGCGAAAGCCTCGGCGCCGGAACGCTCGGCGGCCTGCACGTAGGACACCGGTCCAAAGGCGGCGACGTCGGCGTGTTTGGTGCGCATGGCTTCCACGACCGCGTTGTAGTCGGCCGCGTTAATCTCGGTGACTTTGATGCCGAGATAATCGCCAAGCTCCTGCCGCAGCATTCCCCTGTACTCGGCGAATTCTTCGCTGCCTTCGTTGGGCAGGTAGCATATGACTATCTCCTTCACCGTATCCTTGTAAGTGGCTGCGCCGCCGGCGCCCGCCGACAAACCGTAAATGAGCGCCATCGCCAGAATCGCCGCGCCTATCCGAACCGCCGCGTTGATATTTCGCGTATTTCTCATGTTTATCCTCCTCAGAAAATATTCTTTCGCCGGCGCGCTATTTCGCGCCCAGCATGTTCATTCCGACGATCTTGGCATCGGCGGCGGAGAGGGTCGAATCGATATCCGCCCCGTTGCTCCATATCGCGTCCATCGCGGATGTCCACTCGACTATGACCTGGGTGTAGCCGGGGTTCATCGGGCGTCCGTGACCGTATCCCTCCAACTGATCCAGCGCCACTTTAAACTGGGGTTTTTCTTTGTACAGAACCTGGATGCCGGACGTGTTCACGACGCTCCCGCGGGTGGCGAGATAACCCGTGTAAGAGTGAGCGTAGGCCGCCTGCTCGGTCTCGGTCATCCATTTGATGAACTCCCACGCCGCTTCTCGCTCCTTGTCGGTCTGGCGCGAGGTCATGACGAGATTGCAGCCGCCCGTCGGCACTCCGTAGGTCTTCTTCGAAGGGATGAAGCAGGTGTTGATCTCGTATCCGTTCTCACCGGCCAGTTCGAGGTTATATGTAAGATCGGCCGTCGAGTCGAAGAACATCGCCGTTTTCTGGTTCATCATGTCGGTGAAAATCTTGCCGTAGTCCGTTCCGGCAAGACAGTGCGCGTACCCCTTGTCGACCAGGTCCTTGAAAAACGCGAACACGGTCCTTGACTCGGGCGAGTTGATATTGCTCGCGCTCTCGTCCGGCGTCAGCGTCGAGGAGCCGTTTTCGAACATAAAAGCCTCGAAGATCCATATGTCGGAATTGAGCGTGAGACCGTAAGCTCCGGTCTTCTCCTTGATGACCTTGCAGTATTCCGCGAGTTCATCCCATGTCTTGGGGCCGCTTGGGTCGAGGCCGGCCTTCCCGATCAGCGTCGTGTTCATGTACAGTATCGGGGTGCTGCGCAGATACGGCAGTCCGTACCATGTCCCGCCGACGCCGCAGTTTATCAGGAGGCCCTTGTAAAAATCGTCCATATCTATTTTGTCGCGCTCGATATAAGGACTCAGCGGCAGAATAACGCCGCTTTCGGCGAACCTTTTTATGGACGCTATCTCCATAACCGAGACCGAGGGCGTCTTGCCCGCGACATACGCGGCCTGAAGTTTCTGATGAAGTTCGTCGTACGTGCCCTGAAATTCGGCCGTAACATGGATGTTCAGTTCTTTGCCGCGCGTTTCATTGAACATCTTCGCCAGGTTTATGTTGTTTTCCTGGATTTTGTCCGTCCACGAGTACCAGAAGGTCAGTTCAACCGGCTTGTCCTCCGCGTGTGAGACGCGCGGCAGCGCCGCCGCCGACGCGATCGCGAACATTGCCGCCAAAAAAACTAATATTTTCTTCATTCACATACACCTCCGTAATATCTGTTTTATTTTCTTGAAGATAAACCCGGCCGCCGCGATTTACCCGCCGTCAAAGCGCGAAGCTATCCCCCTTTCCCCGAGGCGGTCGCAAAAACCTCGCTTTATTTACCTCCCATGTAGGTAAACGCTTTTATTATCTGTTTCTGCGCGAAGAAGAAGACGATCAGCGCCGGCGTCACCAGCAGCGCGTTGCCGGCCATCAGTATGTGATACTTGACGCCGCCGTCCACTATATTGAGAGAGGTGATTCCGACCGGAAGGGTTCTGACCGTGTTGTCGGTGGTGAGTACGAAGGGCCAGAAGTAGTCGTTCCAGTTCAGGATAAACGTGATGAGGCCCAGCGTCACGATGGTAGGTTTCGCCAAAGGCAGCATCAGTTTGAATATTATTTTCCACTCGCTAGCGCTGTCGAGTTTCGCGGCCTCTATGAGTTCCTGCGGAACCTGTTTGAACGTCTGGCGCAGCATGAAGATGGCGAACGAACTGGTGGCCCACGGCAGTATTAAAGATGCGTAGCTGTTCACCAGCCCCATTTTGCTGAACATCAGGAATAAAGGAAGAAAGATGAGCTGAGCAGGTATCATCATCGTGGCGAGCGTCAACCCGAACAGAAATTTCCCGCCGGCGAACTTGAAGCGCGCGAAGGCGTAGGCCGCCGGAATGACCGTGAAAAATTGGCATATCATGATGCCTAGCGTCATGACGACATTGTTTTTCAGCATGGAGAAAAACGGTATCGCCTCGAAAACCTTGCTGAAATTTTCCCAATGCGGGTTGGGCACCCAGAACACCGGCGGAGTCCGCAGCGTCTGTCCGAGGCTTTTGATCGCCGTCAGGAACATCCAGTAAAACGGTATGAAGAATATGGCGAAGATGAGTAAATTGACGGCTATGCGGTACGTTTTGCCGAATATTTTCCGAAAGATGACCGCTTGAGCCCGCATCAGATTTCCGCTCCGTAGTGAACGCGCCGCGAGAGAGCGGCGAAGTACGCCGCCGTGCAGACTGCTATTACGGCCATCAGCACGACACCCTGAGCCGACGCGTAACCGAGCTGGTAGAACGTGAAGCCGAACTGGTAAATGTCGAATACGATGGTATTGGTGGCGTTTATCGGGCCGCCGCGCGTCATCAGGTTCACCTGATCGAAAACTTTGAACGACGCGATGATGTTCATCAAGGTCAGGAAGAAAAGCGTCGGCGAGATCATCGGCAGGGTTATGCGGAAGAACGCCCTGAGCGG
>JAISYN010000213.1 GCA_031269915.1 Synergistaceae bacterium | reverse complement strand
ATTTTGAGATAATAATTTTACATACAACATTTTTAGACACACAAAGAAGGAGACAAAAACCCGGTATCCATGCGGTTTTTGTCTCCTTTTCTATCTACACAAGTGTCGAAAACGGGATTTCGTGAATTCTTTGATTTGGTGTAAATGCGGTGTAAAAAAAATTAAAAAGGGCTCAGGGGAATTCTCTGAGCCCTTGCTATCTCTTGGTGGAGCTGATGGGGTTCGAACCCACGGCCTCCTCCGTGCGAGGGAGGCGCGCTCCCAGCTGCGCTACAGCCCCAAATACGAGCTTTATTATTCTATCACGCGAGAATAGATTGTTCAAGAAGCCGATGTCGGCCTCAAAGCGCAGGTTAGCGAGTTGAAATCCCCGTAGATATTCTTTATTTCTTGGTTCACGAGATTCGGCCCTTCACCTAATGGGTGAAAGTTCGATTTCACTTGAATTGGCGTTATTACCTGAATCAACGCCATTATCAAACGCCCAACCCGTGGTTTCAGGGTCAGCCCAAATCTTCCCAAAACAATTTGGGATGAAAATTTGCGATTTACCACTTGACAGATGGCCGCATGAGAAACCATAGGTTCCAATTTTTCATATCTAACGGCAGGATGCCAGCGCGTCGTCTATCTGAGTTTTGTTTTTTGCCCCTATCAGCACGGAAACAACCGAAGGGCAAGCCGCCACCCATCGTATGGCATATTGCATCATCGTCATGCCATGCGATTTCGCGTCCGCATCAATGGCTTCCAAATGCTGAAATGTCGCGTCGTCGAGGGTAAGCCAGCCGGATTCGGCGGCGCGCGAATTTTCAGGTATCGCCCCGCCGCGTTTATACTTATTCGTCAGCAATCCGCCGCACAACGCCTGATACGGTATCACGCCGATTTTTTCTCTGGCGCAGACGGTAATTACGTCGTCGAGAGCTTCATGTTTAAGCAGGCTGAGTTGAGGCTGACACACGACCGGCCGCGGAAGGCCGTTGGCGTCCGCGGCTACCAGCAGAGACGATAATTGCGCTCCGCTGTAATTTGAGACGCCCCAGCAACGAATCTTGCCGGCATCTACGGCGCGCTTCATCGCGTCCGCGAGTTCCTCCGGTCTGGTGTCCGAGTCATATTTATGCGCGTAGTAAATATCGACGTAATCCGTCTCCAGGTATTTCAGTGAACGGTCGAGCTGTTTTGCCAGCGCGGCCTGCCCGCAACCCTCGTCCTCGGGCATGTCGCCGACTGACATTCCGAACTTCGTCGCTATCACAAATTTTTCACGCGCGCCTTTGACCGCCTGCCCTATGAACCGTTCCGCCACTCCGCCATGACTGCCCCGATACCGCGTATAACCCTCGTACATATTCGCGGTGTCGATGTGGTTGATGCCGTTGTCGAGCGCGTGGCGGATAAGGTCGATAGCATCCGGCTGATTGACCGGCGCTCCGAAATTCATGGTGCCAAGACCGATTTGCGAAACTTCGATGTCAGTGTTTGGAATCTTACTCATGAATGTCTACGCTTTTTTGAATTCTTCAATAGCCGCCTTGATGGAGTCAGCCATATACGAGAGCGTTTCATCGGGAACACCGCACCACCACGGGAAACTGAACGAATTATCCCACCATTTTTCGAGTTTCGGGCAGTCGGCTTCGCCGAAACCCGCTTTTTTGAATATCGGATAGCGGTATAACGGGTAGTATTGGACGATATTTCTGATCCCATACTTTGTCGTTGTGATATCGAGAAGGTCGTCGCGGTTTTTGCCGTTCGCGCCCTCGAAATGGTATATACACTGATGGTGGATGTGAAAGAATCCCTCTGGTATTCTGTTATACGTTATCTCAGGAGTGTCTTCGAACATAGCGCGCAGCTTCATGCCCTGCTCGTGCAGAATCCCGTTGATATTGTCAAGCCTCTTGAGCAGGGCGCTGCCGAGCGCGCACTGGGCCTCTCCCATACTGAAATTATGAGGCCATACTCCGTCTATGTCGAAATCCACAAGGCTCATCGCCGGTACCCAGTAACGCTCCCGCTCGCCTTCGTAACCGCGAACGCCGTTATGCCTCACACCGGGAACAAGCTTAGCCATGTCGTCGTCGCGCACCGTCAACATCGAGCCTTCTCCCAGTGTCGTCATATTTTTTGCGCCATGAAAACTGAAGCAGCCAAAATCACCGAAGGTTCCTACGTGCCTGTCCCCGATACGTGCGCCCGGCGCCTGCGCGCAGTCTTCAACGACTATCAGGTTGCGCTCGCGGGCTATTTTCATTATTTTTTCCATTTCACACGGCATGCCGAGAAGGTGTACGACGACCAGCGCTTTTGTGCGCTTCGTTATCTTTTTTTCTATGTCGTCCGGGTCGGCGTTCCATGTATCGTCCATGTCCACCCATACGATTTTCGCGCCCTCGGCGGCGAACGGAAGTGCCGTGGCGCAGAACGTATATGCCGGTATGATGACCTCGTCTCCCTGTTTGAACCGGCACAAGGTCGCCGCAATCCGAAGCGCGTTCGTCGCGTTGTCCACGGCGAAGGCGTGATTGGCTCCCGTATACGTTTTAAAATCGCTTTCGAAACGCGCCATGTTCTCTCCCTGAGTTTGGCACTCCGAATTTTTCATCACGTTTACGACCGCCGCTATCTCCTCATCGTTGTAAGCGTACATTCTGGCCGGGAAAGAAACCTTGTAACCGTCAGAGTTTCCTCTTCCGGAAGCGTCGCCTTTTCTGGTCTGCGCTGCCATTTCAATCGCTCCTTTCTGTGATTGCGTTCCATGAATTTCCTAGTTTTATCGTGATCGCGCACAATATTATTTATAGCACGTTTTTCGAAAATAAAAATCTTCCCGCCTGTCGCTAATCGTGTCAAAATGTCCGGATAGGTCAGTCAACTTTTTTGTTGAGCGTCTTGTAACTGTCCGGAGTCATGCCTTCGTATTCTCTGAACGCTCTGTAAAAACCGCTGGGAGTATGGTACCCGACGAGTTCTGATACCCGATCTATCGTCATATCGGCGCTTCTTAGAAGATATTTCGCAGCCTCCATACGCGCTTTAATCAAAGCGTGACTGAACGACATTCCCGTCTGTTGCTTCAGTATTCTGTCGAGTTGCCGCTCGCTCACCGACAGTAATTTCGAGAGGTGGCGCGGCTTGAGATCTGTGGAATAGTGGTCCGAAAAGAAATCCGAGGCTATCTTTCCGCGAAAATTGTCCCCGGTTACGCTTTCGTCCGCAATCCGCTCGGTCTGTGCGTCATGTGTCTTGCGCGCGGCGGATATCCATATAAGATCGAGGCAGGCGTGGATCGCTTCGAGCCAACCTCCCCTCCTCGTATTTGACTCTTCAAAAATTCTTCTCGCCAGCGTTGTATTTTCCATGCAGTCGAAAAAGGTGATCTCCCTGTCCGGCAGAATCGCGTATATATTCTGTCTCCGTTTTCCGGAAAATTCGAAACGCAACTCATATTTGGCGCAGTCGGCACATCGCGGTCTGAGATAGTGAAACGCGTTGGGACCCACGACGCAAGTCATGTTTTCATCTATGTCGTAAATTTGCGTTTCAGTGAAAAGATGAAACGAGCCCCTTTCGACTATGTGAAACTCTACCGCGGAATGATAGTGAATTTTAGCGGGTATAACCGAATTATGCGAACGTGTGGCTATTACCGTGATGTTCGCGCCGCCGCGTTTCATTTGGACGGCAATATCTTCCGCGCGCCCATTTCCCTCTTGTTTTTTCAGCGGCGGCGTTTTCGGGATCCGCGGGATCAATCTTTGAGAGCTCCCATCACAATGCCTTTCACGAAATATTTCTGGAACGAGAAAAATAGTATGATGATTGGAATAGCGGCTAAGCAGCTAGCGGCCATAGAGAGGCTGTAGTCGACCACAGTCGCGCCGCCGACCTGAACTTTCGAGATGACGGATATCCCTATATTGGTTGTCCACATGTTCATATTTCTAAGCACGATCAACTGCCACATAAAATCGCTCCACGCCGCCATGAACATGAATATGGCGAAACAAGCGAGGGCGGGCGCGCTCAGAGGAAGGATTATCATGATAAATATGTACAGCTCGGACGCGCCGTCAATGCTAGCGGCGTCGATGATGCTGTCGGGTATTGTCCGCATAAACTGACGCAGCATGAACACTCCGAAAGGCCATGCGGCCAGTGGTAACGCCGCTCCCAGGTAATTGTTCACTAGCCCCATGTTCCTTATGCTTATGAAGAGCGGTATCAGCGAGACCTGTTTGGGCAGCATCATTGTGGCGAGGATTATGAGAAACAGAATATTTCTGAGCGGGTATCGCTTTTTGGCAAATGAATAGCCCATCATTGCGGATATGGGAAGGCTTATCGCGACCGTTAGAAACGAGATGGCGAGACTATTCGCCAGCCAGCGGAGAACGGGATAATTGCTCGCTATCAGCTTTCGGTATGAGGCGAGCGTGGCATTTGAAGGGAAGAATTCCGGAGGCATCCTCATGGTTGCGCCCGTCTCCTTGAGCGAGGTAGTGAACATCCAGTAAATGGGGACCAGCGAGATCGCGGCGAACATGAACACCGTGAAGATCAGAAAAATTTTCGCGGCCTTGCGCCAGGGCATGAAAATTTTTTTCATATCACACACGCATCGACGGCCATTTATTCTGTTTTTTCACGGGTCAAGCGCAGCGAGACCAGTGTCATGAGCATTATAATCACAAGCAGGATCATTCCCTGAGCCGAGGCCGCGCCGTATTTTCCCCGTTCAAACGCGGTTTTGTAAATATAAAATACCAGCGAGCTGGTCGAATTAGCCGGGCCGCCTTCAGTAAGCATGTACACTACCTCCCAAAGCTGAAAAATCCCGATGAGCTGTGTCGTCAGGACGAAGGACGTAACGGGGCGAAGAAGAGGAAGAGTTATGTAAAAGAAATTTTTACAGTCTGTCGATCCGTCGATGTACGCCGCCTCGTACAATTCTTGCGGAATGCCTCCCATTCCTGCTAAAAAGATGATGACCGATTGTCCTATCGTCCAGGTCACCACGACAAAACTCAGAGAATATTTTGCGATGCCTGGGGCGGACAGCCAACTTATCGGGCTCGCTCCCAAAAGCGTTACGAAGTAATTGAGCATGCCGTAAAGCGGATGAAAAATATAAAGCCATACGCTCGCGACTATGACTCCGCCTAGTACATTTGGAAGGTAGAAAGCGGCCCGGTAAAATGACTGGGCTTTGTTCGAACACGACGATAATACCACCGCGATGAAAAGTGAAATAACGATATGCGCGGGTACTATGATTATAGTATAAATTGCCGTGTTCCATAGAGTTTTTATGAATACGGGATCCTTGAAGATGGCCGCGTAATTTTTGACGCCTATGAATGTCTGTGTTGTGAGTTTCGCGTCGTAAAAGCTGAGCATGAATGCCTGAAACATGGGAATGAGGCTGAACAGGACAAACAGTACATAACCCGGCAGGATGAAATAATACCCCCACCGGCCAACCAATGCCTTCCGCAGAATTTCCCTTCCAGGCCTCACCCTATTTTAACCGAAATAAAGAGGGGGAAAGCTCCCCCCCTCTTATCGCCGTCAATCCGCCAGCGCTGCGTTGAGTCCCTGTTCAAACGCATTGAGCGCCGTTTTGATATCCGTGCCTCCGTATACCTATTTCATCAGGGCTGTGACTTACTCGCGGACGAGATAATATTTCGGGCTGCTCAGCCCGAAATCGACGAGGCCGTTTTTCTCTATAAGCTTGAGTACCGCCTGCGATTCAGGCCCCAGCGGAACTTTTGCAGTCTGGCTGCTTCTTACTGGATAGTCTCCTCTGAGTACCTGCATCAAGGGACCCCATATTTCCGATATCTCCTTCGCAAATTCGATGGATGCTTCGAGCTGGGCTTTGTCGTCGGTCTTGAACACTACCACAGACTCTCCCATAGTGGCTAACGGGGGATTCTCGTTGCCTGGAGTTGAAGGATAGTTCACGAAGTAAGCGTCGAAACCCTGCTTGTCGGAAAATTCCTTGAGCACCTCGTAACCGCCTACCACTCCGATTTTGTTCTGTTCCCAGTAGGCCCACATGTCGTCGTCAACGAGCGAACTCGGGCTTGGCGGACACAAGCCTTGATCCAGAATGTTCTTGAAAAATTTCAGAGCCGCCTCGCCCTCCGGGCTGTTCAGCGTGGTCTTAGTATAATCGCCATTTTTAAACAGTCGGGCGCCGAATCCCCAGAAAAAACTCATCCACGAGAGATCGCCCGACTGGTTCTTTGCGAACAGCATGGTAGCGTTCATTTCCGGAGGATTATTGATCGCGCGCGCAGCCTCCATAAATTGGTCTACCGTCCACTCACGGCTCTCGGATGACGGCAGCAGGTTCAACTTGCCGGCTTTTTCAAAAGCGGTTCTGTTTACCACGACAAAATGCGCTGAAAGTCCCAGCGGAATACGCCATGTGTTGCCCGGCGAGAACAACCCCGGCAGGAAATCTTTTTTATATTCGTCAGACAAGTGAGAGTCGAGGTCCTCGATAAGATCCTCCCCGTAATATTTCGACAGGCGCATGACATTATCAGTTACGATGTTGGGGATGTTGCCGGCCGCTATCTCGACGTCAAGTTGGCTTGTGCCGCCTCCGGAAGCGTTTGGATTGAGCATTTCGACCTCTACCTTCACGTTCGGATGAGTTTCCATGAATTTTTCCGCCATCAGGTGAAGAAAATCACCTGCGTTTTGCGTTCTTGATTCGTATCCAGGGAAATTAGTTAACTGTGTGTAGCCCATACCGAACAGCTTGATGGTTACCCGCTTGTCGGCAGCGTCAACACGAGTTACGGCGCCAGTCGTCAGCATTGCCGCGATGAAACATACAAGGAACATAAAGAAACCGCGACGTTTTGTTATCATGGTATTAACCCCCCGTTCAGTTTTTTCAAACAAAGAACTTATTGCATGTCAACTCAGCCGTTCGCCCCCCTTCTTCTTCCTAAGCGAGCGTCGCCCATTTTATGCGCGCGGGATTGTTTTGGAGATTATATCGCGGGCAATGGCGCATATTTCCTCCGTTTGTTCCAAAGTAAAATCGCCAGCGTTATCATGAGGAGCGCGAACGCATGCGGGCGCAATCTCCATGCCTCTGGCGAGCGCCTTCATGCCGGCCATAATTCCGTTTTTATTGATGTATACGAAAAGCCGCGACAGCTCATTCTGGAGGCGCAATACCTCGCTCCAGTCTTCGCGAATCGCGGCTTCATATATGCTCACGTACGCTTCGGGCAGCATGTTGCTCCATGTTCCTATGCCTCCGTCGCAGCCGTACATCAATCCCAGCCCCAACATTTCGTCGAATCCGTTATAAAGAATCACATCCGGTATCTCCGCTTTCAGCTGCTTTACGATAAAGATATTCCAATCGGACACTTTCATCCCAACTACGCCTGGTATGGAGAGCAGTTCCAGCAATTCGGCAAGCGTGGAGCGAACATGGGTATAATTCGGGAAATAATACACTACGGCGGATAATCCAGAAGCGGAGGCCAGCGCCCTGTAATACTCGCGCAGCTCGCCTGCCGACAGGTACGACGGGGGCATGCTCGCTACCGCGTCAGCTCCGACCGAGGCGGCATGTTCCGCAAGCGAGACCGCGTCTCGGGGCGTCGGGCCCCCTACGTGGACAATAACTTTTCTTCGCCTGTTCTTCGCGATTTCTACCGCTATTTCAGCGGAATGAATTCTCTCATCCATCTGAATGCGAAAATTGTCGCCCGTGCCTCCGTTTACGTACAGTCCATGAACTCCGGCGTCAAAAAGCCCTGAAATGTTAGCCCTGAATTTATCCTCCAGAAAATTGTCATCTTCGTCGCACGGGTTTATCACAGGTACAAAAATACCGCGCAAATTTTCTCCGCTTATCATATTCGTTATCCCGCCATTCTCATTTGAGGTCACGATATCAGAAGATTTTTCAAATAATAACGCACAAAAACTTCATCGTAACATTATAGAATAATGATGTCATCTTTTACGATAATGGAAATTTTATAGTATAATCATTATAACATTTGGAGAGTAACGAGTCAAATAACATGACGCGCACTTGTTCTGCTTATTGTATCTTCCCGAACACTTACAGAAAAGTATGACGCGAACGGAGACGCGATAAATGTACACAACCACGAAAGATATGCTGAGACACGCTTCGGAGGGAGGATACGCGGTCGGCGCCTTTAACGCCGAGAACGCGGAGATGGTCTGGGCTGTCATAGCAGCCGCGGAGGAATGCCGCGCTCCGGTGATAATACAGACGACTCCCGGAACGCTGCGATATTTCGGCCCCAACTACTTCGCCGGCATGGTGACGCGCGCGGCCGAGGAAGCGTCGGTTCCCGTGGCCTTGCACCTCGATCACGGCTCCAGCCGCGATTTGGCGGAGCGCTGCATCAGTTGCGGCTACTCGTCCATAATGATCGACGGTTCGGCGCTCCCCTACGGAGAGAACGTCTCTCTCTCGAAAGCCGTGTGCGAGGCGGCGGAAGTTTCGGGGATACCGGTCGAAGGAGAACTCGGGACGGTCGGCGGCAAAGAGGACGGCGCAAACTCCGGCGGCGTCGGGTACACCGATCCGGCGCAGGCGGCGGACTTCGTCGAACGAACCGGCGTATCGTCGCTCGCGATAGCGGTGGGAACCTCTCATGGATTCTACAAGACCGCTCCGATACTGAATCTCGACCTCATAACCGCCACGAGGAAACGTGTCGGCGTTCCGCTGGTACTTCACGGCGCGTCCGGGCTTTCCGGCGATATCGTGAGCCGCGCCGTTCGTCTCGGCATGGCGAAGGTGAATTTTGCCACCGAATTGCGCGGCGTCTATACCAAAACGATCCGTGAATTCCTGGCGGCGGACAACGAGGCGTTCGATCCGAAAAAATATGGAGAACCGGCGCGCACGGCTGTAAAAGAATTGGTGAAGGGCAAAATTTCCGCCTGCTTGTCCGATGGGAGGGTTTGATTTTGGATACCTGGGCGTTTTTTTCCGATCTTCTGAATGACCGTCGCCGCGGAAAACCGAGCGGAATCTATTCCGTCTGCTGCGCGAATCCGATAGTTCTCGAAGCCGCGATGAACCACGCCGCTTCCGAGGGAACGCCCATACTGATCGAAGCTACATCGAACCAGGTGAATCAATACGGCGGATACACCGGGATGAAGCCCGCCGATTTCGCGGCCCTCGCTCGAAATATAGCTGACCGTTCCGGTTTTGACCCCGACAACCTGATATTGGGCGGCGACCACCTCGGCCCGCTCGTCTGGCGCGGCCATTCCGAAGCCGAGGCCATGCCGGAGGCGGAAAAACTGATAGCCTCATACGCAGAGGCCGGTTTCACCAAAATCCATATCGACACGAGCATGAAATTGGGCGACGACCCGTTAGACCTGCCTCTCGACGACGACGTGATAGCTTCCCGCGGCGCTCGCCTCTGCGCCGTCGCGGAATCGGCCGGCAAAACATCCAAGCCGGTGTACGTGATAGGGAGCGAGGTTCCAACGCCGGGCGGCGCCGCGGAGAAGATCGACGCGCTGACCCCGACGTCGCCGGAGGCTTTCAAAGCGTCCCGCGCGGCGTTCGAACGCGAGTTCGGGCGTCTCGGGCTGAACGGCGCGCTGGAACGCGTAGTCGCTTTTGTCGTTCAACCCGGAGTGGATTTCAACGGAGATAGGATATTCGACTACGACAGATCGTCCGCATCGGCGCTGGCCGCGTCGCTCAGAGACGCGCCGCGTCCGCTGGTATTCGAAGGGCATTCCACCGACTATCAGAACATCGAATCCCTTTCGGCGATGGTTGAGGACGGCATAGGAATTTTAAAAGTCGGCCCGGCGCTGACATTCGCGCTGCGCGAGGGACTCGTGGCCCTGGAACAGATAGAACACGAGCTGATTCCGGGCTCGGGATTGCGGCCGAGCGATTTTTCAGGCACGCTCGAAACGGTTATGGCCTCCGACGATTCGCACTGGAAAAACCACTATCACGGAGACGGAGAGAGTCTCAGACTTCAGCGAAGGTACAGTTTCTTCGACCGCGCGAGATATTACCTTCCGACCCCGGAGGTCGATCGCAGCGTAAAACAACTGCTCCTCAATCTCGAACAGATGGAAATAACCCTGCCGCTGCTCAGTCAGTACCTTCCTAGGTCGTTCGACAGAGTACGCAGGGGCGTACTCTCAATATCTCCTAGGGAACTCCTGAAGGACTGCGTGCGCAACGCCTTATCGCCTTATTCGCTGGTATGCGCGATGCCTCGGAATAAAAAATAGTTCGAAGGGTGATTTTTGACAAAATCAAAACCGGGAATATATAATCGGAGAGTGTTTATTATAGAATGATATTATGATATACTATCATCACAAGGAGATGATAGTAAGTGAATTGCAGGAAATGCGGGAGTGAACAGATTGTAAGGAATGGCCATCATCTGGGAAAACAGCGTTTCAGGTGCAAAGAATGTGGATTCCAATGTAAGCGTCAAATACGCCGTCACCTGTAAAAGAGCAGGGAAAGGGTTTATTGTTGCTGTTGTGAGTTGAGTTTGCAGATATCCGGCAAGGTTTCACTCCAAGGGAGCAGGGAAGCGTA
>JAISYN010000346.1 GCA_031269915.1 Synergistaceae bacterium | reverse complement strand
GCTATTTCAGGGGGTCTCGGAGTCATCATCCCTCCTAGTATACCGTTTATCGTCTACTCGACGACGACGAACGCCTCCGTCGCCAACCTCTTCATAGCCGGGATATTGCCGGGTTTTCTCATCGGCGGGTGTCTCATGGTTTACACATATTACTACTGCCGCAGGTACGGAGAGGACAAAGAAAAGCTCAGGACGAAATTTGAGGAGATCAGGAGCAGAGGCTTCATCAAACTTTTCATAAGCAGTTTCTGGGCCCTTTTGACCCCGGTGATAATATTGGGGAGCATTTACACCGGCGTGGCATCCCCCACGGAGGCCGCCACGATATCCATTTACTACGCGCTGGCAGTGTCGTTATTCGCGTACAGGACGATCAAGGTGAACCAATTGTGGGAAGTGCTCTGCGAGGGAGTCAGCACTTACGGCTCGGTAATGCTGATAATGGGCACAGCCGTGACGTTCAGCAGAGTGATTACGGTAATGGGTATCGGAGAGTACATCAGGGACAACATTCTGACGGTGCTTGGCTCCAAATTGATGGTCCTGGTGGCGGTGAACTTTATACTGCTCATCGCCGGAATGCTTCTCGACGCGTTATCTGCGATACTAATACTGGCGCCGATGATGTTTCCAACCGTCCAGCTACTAGGCGTCGATCCGGTTCATTTCGGAATAATTATGGTAGTGAACCTCGCGATAGGTTTTGTAACTCCCCCTATGGGGATGAATCTGTTTGTGGCGAGCAACTTGACCAAAGTCCCGGTAATTTCCATAGCGAAAAAGGCCGTACCTTTCATCACGGCCTTTGCTGTGGCGGCTGTATTGATAAACTTTTTCCCGAAAATCAGCCTGATACTGATCGGGGGATAAGAGGGGAATTGTTTAAATCCAAGCAATAAATCAAATAAAAGGGAGTGGGGAAAGTGAAGTTTGAGAGAATGGTTATGTTTGTAGTGTGTCTTTTGTCGGTTTTTGCTTTTGTGTATGGTGACGCGGCCAACGCGGCCAACGTATCGGCAGATGGCGCAGATTGGGAGTTCGTCGTTTCTCATGGTTCCACGGAACAAAGTGTCAACCATATTTACGCCGCGAGGGTTGCTGAACTGTTGGCCGAAAAGAGCGGCGGACACCTAAAAATGAAAATATTTCCCAACAGCTCGCTCGCCAAAATGAGGGAGAGCGTCGAAGGACTTGTATCCGGCTCCATTGACTTCTTCCCGTTTGCGAGCGCAGGTTTTGTCGAGTTTGTTCCGGAGTGTGCTCTTTTTGACATGCCTTGCGTGGCGCCCACACTGGAAACGATAAGAGTGGCTCTCGACGCGATCACGGATGACATTAAGCCGTATTTCGAAAACGGCAACATGAAATTTTTCGGGTTTACCGACGCCGGGTTCCGCGAACTGTCATCCAACAGACCAATTCATAAAATGGAGGATTTCAAAGGGCTCAAAGTGCGCACCATGCTTAACAAGAACCATCTGATGTTCTGGAAGGACTGGGGCGCCAACCCCACGCCCATGGATTACAGCGAAGTGTTCATCAGCCTGCAGCAGGGCGTGATTGACGGACAGGAAAACCCATTGGACCTGCATGTCGACGCCAAATTCTATGAAGTGCAGAAGTATTTGGTCTTCACGCATCATATCCCCTTCAACATGATAATGCCCATGAGCCTGGACACGTGGAACAGCCTGTCTCCCGAATACCAGAAAATAGTCGAGGAAAGCCTCGTCCAGGCCAACAAAGATATCAGAGATTACTCGGACCAGAAGCTCGCCGAATTTGAAGCGTTCCTGACCGGCGAAGGCAAGATGGAGCCGATTCACATGTCCGACGAATTGTTCAACGACATGAAATCCGCCTCAGCCAACACGTATGATGAAATTCGCAAGCAAGTCGGCAGCGAACTGGTGGACAAGTACCTAGCGGCCGCACAGAAAGCCATCGACGAGAGCAAAGGAAACTGACCTCATGCGTCGCGAAATAATTTCTTGGAAGAGGTCTTGAACATGGCCAGATATTCCATTTGGATAGTAGACTGCGGCAGATCGGATTTTTTCACGACCGAACACTTGTACTGCGGCTTCTACAGGAAAGACGAGCCCGCGGTGATGGCGATGGGGCTTGCGGTCGTAAAGGGAGAGGGACGCAACATATTGATCGACTCCGGGGTCGACACCGATCCTGTTGGGCTCGAAATGCTGCACAGCAGAGGTTATACAAAATGCATTTCTCCTACTATTGCCGTCGAGCGCGTAGGGGTCAAACCCGAGGAAGTGACAGACGTTATAGTCACTCACGCCCACTGGGATCATATAGGGGCAATACATTGCTTCCCCAACGCCAGGTTTTACATACAAAAGGAGGAGTATTTGAAATACCTCGAATGGCTGGCGCTTCCTCCCGAATTTTCCATACTTACCCGTTGCGTCACGCAAGAGCATTTCGTCCAGCTCTTGGACCTCTCGAAAGAGCACAGGCTTACTCTGTTGGACGGGCCTTGCGACAACCTGCTGCCCGGAATTCATATCAAAACCGGTTCAGGCCATTCGGTTAAGATGCAGATGGCGATAATAGAGACGGAAAATCAGTCCTACATAGCGGTAGGAGACGCCGCTTACGCGGAGGAAGGCGTTTTGAGAACCGGCGACGGGCGTTACCTGCCCACAGGCATGTCGGTCGCTGCCGGGACAATGCGGGATATGTTGTTTACAATGCAGGAAATAGACCGTTTCTGCGAGGGCGACATAAAAAGAGTCCTTATTGTACACGATGTCAGGACATGGGAGCGATATCCGTCATCATCGGGGGAATTTCAAATCGCGGAGGTGTGCCTAGCTTCCGGCGAAACGTCGAAGATATAGTCTATTTTGGGGGGGGCGGATAGAAAATGCTTGTTTTTCAAAAAGGGAAAATGGGGAGCGTAGAGACGAAAAACCGTTTTGTCCACTCGCCAACCTACGAGGCTTTGGCTAGCAGCGACGGTTCCTGCACACAAGAGCTGATTGATTTCAATCGCGAAATAGCGGAGGGTGGCATTGGTACTAACGAAATCAGCTTCGCTTTTGTGCACGAGAGCGGCCGGCACCTGAAAGGCCAGGTCGGGGTTCACGACGACGCGATGATACCTGGCCTTAAAAAACTGACCGAGGTTCACGGCGCGACGGGAGTGAGATCACTCATACAGATAGCTCATGCCGGCCCTCACGCGAATGAGACATATTCACACGCCCAATCGTTGGCTCCGACAGGCATGTCGAACGTCAAGGGCGGTTTATCGCGTACAATGACGACTGGCGAGATCAAAAAGGCCGTCGGTTGGTTCGTCGACGCGGCAAAGCGAGTCAAATCCGCAGGGTTTGACGGGGTGCAGATCCACGCCGCTCACGGTTATCTTGTGAGCGCGTTCCTGTCCCCTTATTACAACCGGAGAGAGGACGAGTACGGCGGTTCTTTCGGAAACAGGCTCAGGTTCTTCCTGGAAATACTGCACGGGATACGCGAGGAAGTCGGGCGCGATTACCCGATAATGACAAAAATGAACTCGGAGGATCAAGTGGAAGGGGGCCTCACGCGCGAGATGATGGCGGATGTTGCCCTGGCCCTGGAGGAAAATGGGATAGACGCCATAGAATTGAGCGTTGGGAGCAACACGGACAAAGCTGTGCCGACCGTCTCATCTCCCGGCGTCGACCCCAAAACTCCCGAGGAGGAAGGTTACTTCAAAGAAGCGGCGCGTATTTACAAGAGGAAAGTGAAAAACACGCCCCTGATCCTGGTAGGAGGCTTCCGTTCATTGGAGGGCAGTGAACTCGTGCTGAAGGAAGGAATCGCGGATTTCATATCGCTCAGCCGCCCTTTGGTAAGGGAACCTGGATTGGTGAAGCGTTGGCAGGATGGAGATACAAAGCGGGCCAGGTGCGTTTCCTGCAACTTGTGCCGTAAATTTTTGTTCTCTCAGAAGGTGCCGTATCTTATGTGCATTCCGGAGATGAAGCTTCAGGGGAAATTGTGAGGGAAAGTGAATGGCCGTAGTGAAAAAATTGGCTGTCGCAGGCACATTGGAGTCATGTGACGCGATGGTGACCATCGGGCCGGCCGACACACTGAAGATAACATTGGAGTCTTCGGTGAAGGAAGTTTTCGAGGAAAATATTCTCGTTTGTATAAAGAGCACTTTGGAACGCCTTGACGTCGATAAGGCCGACGTGTTTATACAGGACAGAGGCGCGTTCGACTGCACGCTCTCGGCGAGGGTGGAAACGGCGGTACTCAGGTCATGCGAGGAAAGCGGCGAATTATGAGAATCAGAAGAACTCTGCTATACATTCCCGGAAACAGCCCAAACATGATCGTAAATGCAGCGGTTTTGGGTGCGGACGGCATTGTGCTCGACATTGAGGATGCCGTCTCGCCAAAAGACAAGGATGCGGCGCGCATATTGATACGAAATGCCTTGGGATGGGTCGACAGATCGCGCCTGGAATTTTGCGTGCGCATTAACGACGTGAATACTCCGTATTGGAAAAAAGACCTCTCCGTAGTCGTTCCGGCCAACCCGGACGCTCTGCTGATCCCAAAGGTCGAATTTCCGGAAGAACTGGCTCAGGTCGATGAATTTGTCACAAAATTGGAGCACGAGTCCGACCTTCCGGACGGACGGATAAAGCTGTTTCCCATATTGGAAACGGCTATGGGAATTGAAAACTCTTACATAATCGCGGCTTCCCGTCATGAGCGCCTCGACGCTTTGCTGCTGGGCGCGGAAGATCTCGCTACCAGTCTGGGGGCTCTGCGAACCGACTCGGGGGAAGAGATAGCATACGGCCGCTCTCGTATGGTAAACGCGGCCAGGGCCGCAAATTTGATGCCCATAGACACAGCATACGCGAATATCGACAATATAGACGGGTTCATATCCGATACGCGCCTCAGCAGGCAATTGGGCTATGCGGGGCGCGCCGTAATATCTCCCCGTCAGGTCTCGCCGGCTAATACGATATATTCGCCATCCGAATCCGATATCAGATATGCCGGCGAAGTCATAACGATAATGGAGGAAGCGAAAAAAGCGGGTAAAGGGGCAGTCTCGAGACGCGGTAAAATGATAGACGGGCCTATGATAACAAGAGCAAGGCACGTATTGGAATTCGCCAAACATATACAGTGGGAAAGCGATGAATAATAACATGAACAAACTGACCGGCACAATTGAAGACGCCATCGGGGCATGCGGACTCCGTGATGGTATGGCAGTGGATTTTCATCATCATCTGAGGGCCGGCGATATGGTAACGTCGATGGTGGTGAATATCATAGGACGCATGGGATTTAAAGATATAAAACTGTGTTCCTCCGGTATTTTCGACAGCATGATGGATAATGGGCTCGCTGAACAGATACGCAGAGGGGTGATCACATCTGTGGAAACAACTGGTACTGCCCCGAAATTGGGAAAAATGATTTCCGAGGGACAATTGCCTAAAGTGTGCAGGCTCTATACCCATGGAGGCCGCCCCCGTTCCATAGAGGAACATGACGTGGAGATAGACATATCTTTCATAGCGGCCCCGGCAGCGGATCCGATGGGAAACTGCAACGGAGTCGAGGGACCAAACGCATGCGGCCCGTTGAGCTATTCCATGACCAGCTCGAGACATGCGAGACATACTGTCGTCATAACCGATAATCTCGTCCCATACCCGCTGCGGCGTGTTTCCATCGATGAAACACTGGTCGATTGTGTGGTAAAAGTGGATTCTATAGGGAATCCGGCGGGCATTGCCACCGGTACGGCTAAACCCACCAGAGACCCTATAGCTCTTATTTTGGCCGAATACTCCGCAGCCGCCATCGTAGGTTCGGGCTTGATCGAGGAGGGTTTTTCATTCCAGGCCGGCTCGGGAGGGCCTTCGATAGCCGCGACCAGATTCGTGAGCGAATATATGCGGGACAAAAAAATACATGGATCGTTCATTCTGGGAGGTATCACGGGAGCCGGTGCCGACATGCTGGACGAAGGGCTGTTCGATGCCATTCTGGACGTTCAATGCTTCGACCGCCGCGCTATCGAATCTCTCCGAAATGATCCGCGGCACCGGGAGATATCGGACAGTCTCTACGCAAATCCGATTGCCAAAAGCTGTGCGGTAGATAGCCTTGATGTGGTGGTTCTTGGTGGTCTCGAAGTGGATACGCAATTCAACACAAACCTCACAGTCAATTCAGCAGGATATATCGTCGCGGGCTCGGGCGGACACAGCGATACCGCCGCCGGCGCTAAGTTGGCGCTCGTAGTTGCTCCCCTCATGAGGACACGCTTTCCTTCAGTTGTTGATAAAGTTGTGAGCGTGACAACACCAGGCAAAGATATCGATCTTCTAGTTACCCAGTATGGAGTGGCTGTTAACCCTGACAACCCCGAATTGCGGGAACGTCTGCGAGAAAATCGTGTAAAACTTGTGGAAATAGAGGAACTCCAACGCATAGCCATTGATCTGAGCGGCAAACCCAAACCGTTGAAATTTGGAGATCGTGTGGTAGCTCAAGTCATTCATCGTGACGGTTATGTAATAGACGAGATACGAAATATAGTTCATTGACGGGCGGGAGGATAAAAAATAGGCAATGAAATTTCTTTCGATAGATATCGGCACATCTTCGGTCAAGACCGCCATAGTGAATGAGAATCTTGACGTGCTCGCTTCGTCCAAGAAGGATTATCGTATTCGCGTCTCCAACGTG
>JAISYN010000326.1 GCA_031269915.1 Synergistaceae bacterium | reverse complement strand
TCTGCCGCGCGTAAATTACGAGAGCGCGTGGTACACGGCGCTGGCCTTCAACGATCCGGAGCGTCTGACCTCAGATTTGGAAGAAATATACGACAAAAACCTTACTCCGCTTGAAAAGTGGAAAAAAGGCATTGCTAAAATGCAGCGTGCCGCAGGGAGGTGATTTTGAATGCAGCTCGGTCAGATTTCAACCAAGGTTACGATGGATGATTCGTCGTTTGTGGCGACGCTCCATTCGGTCTTGGGGAAGGCCAATAGTTTCGCGGACAGCATGAAATCACTTGGCGGCTCGATGTTGATGCTTACCGGCCCCGTAGTCTATGGGCTGAAAAAAACGTCGGATCAACTGGCTCAATTTACAAAGACCGCGTTATCCGTAGGCGGCGGTTTCGAATCATCCATGACGCGAGTTGCCGCCATATCCGGGGCGACCGGCGGCGAACTGGTTGAGTTGACCGACAAAGCGAGGGAACTCGGCGCCACGCTGCCGATCATGGCGCAAGAAGCGGCGGACGCCATGGGCGTTCTGGCTTCCCGTGGGTATGATGCTAAAAAAATGCTGGCCACCGTTGGGGATATAGTCAATCTTTCGATTGCCCAGAATTATGATCTGGCAAGCACGGCTGATCTTGTCTCCGCCGCGTTGACCAACTTCCAGCTCGACGCGAAGGAAACGGCAAGGGTTGCCGACATATTTACGCAGGCATCCAATCAGTCCGCTTTGAGCATGGGAAAATTGTCAAACGCCTTTGTTTACGCGGCACAACCGGCGGCGGCTATGAATATGTCCATCGAGGAGCTTGTCGCGGCGATGGGCGTCCTTGCCGATGCCGGTATGCAGGGTGAAATGATAGGCACGGCAATGCGCTCGATTTTGCAGAAAGTGGCTTCGTCGACAAAAATAATGGGCGTTGCCACAAGGGACGCCGCGGGGAATTTCCGTAAGCTCAACGACATAATGGCCGATATTTCCAAGACCGGCAGCGGATTGGACAAATTTACCGAGGCGTTTGACGTGCGCAGCGCGACCGCCGCTTTGGCGCTCAGCAAAAACGTTTCGCGGGCGGCTGAACAGGAAAGAAAATTGTTCGAATCCACAGGCGCTACGATACGTCAGGTCGAGAAACAATTGCAGACGTGGGAGAACGTGGTCAAGGCGTTTTTATCCCGCGTTGAGTCCCTGTATATCACCGTGTTCGACCAGATAAAGTCGTCCGCGAAGGAAACGACATCTTCATTGACCGGGACCATGTCTCGCGTCGAGGAATGGGTCGCGAAGACCGACATAGCGGGGAAGTCCATCGGCGCGTTTCTTGAGGGTCTGGGTCTCGACGACGGTTTGGAAGGCATCAACGATTTTCTGGATAATTTCGACGACGAAAAGATGCGGGCCATACTCGACGGATTCCGCAGTACAGGGGAAACCATCAGGGATTTGACCGGCGACCTGGTAAGCCTTGCCGAAACTGTTCCTTGGAAGTTGCTCCTGAGCAACCTGGACAAGATAGTGTATATAGGCGCGGCGAGTTTCGTGGGCGGCAACCTGCTGTCGGGTCTCTCACAAGCGACGATGGCGTTCGGAAGTCTGTTCGGCGTAGTTGAAAAGGGCCGGGGCGCGTTCGACAGGTTTTTCAGCGAAGGGTCGAAAATCAAAACGCTGGCGGAAAACGCCAGTAACGCTGGAATTGCCTCAACGAAAGCAATGGACGCGCTGACGGCGGCTGGAAGCGCGCTAGAGAAGCAAAACATAGAAACCGCCTATTCCTTTAACGATTATTTGGACGCCGCCGCTGCCATGGCGAATAGCAAGTCCGCCTTAGAAGGATTCAGGAAACAGGTCAAAGAGGCGGAAAACTCGAAAAAACACTGGGATGGCATAATCTCGGACATGCAAAAAAAACTGTCAAACGCGTCGTTTGTCCCTGTGCCGAAAAGCGCGGATAAACGCAGGCTCCTGTCACACCTCAATGGAGTATCGCGAGCGGCCGTCATCGAATCGCGGAAAATGGGGAAAGCCGTAAGCGACGGTATGAAAGATATTGCGAAAGCGCAATCCAAGTCAATATCAAACATAATCCAGGAGTCGGACGCAAACATTCGACTAAAGGCCGAGTCCGCAAAGCAAATGTATGCCGAAGTAGCGCTGGTGCGCGCGCAGGACGCGGCCGCGGAGGCGAGCATGAGGGCGAGAATGGCGGAAGAGGCGCGGCATCTGTCGACGCGCGTATGGAAAGTGTTGAGGCTCGATGCCGCGAGTGGCATAAAACACATATATGGAAAAGGGCTTGAAGCAATCGCGGCGCTCAAGGGGAAACTCGCCACAATAGGAACGGGCATAGCCTCTGGAATAGGCAAAGCGCTTTTAGTCCTCTCGTCTCCAACGGGCATGTTCGCGACCGTCGCGTTATTGCTTGGCGGAATGGTCGCAAAGTCCATCGCGGACGGCGTGACAGACGGGCTCAATAAAGCCTCGAACGCCGCCGGCGCGCTTAACGACGCCACGGAAGCCGCAGCGAAGGGGATGTTCACGGGGTTTACCGACGAACAGCGCAACGCTTTTACCCTTAACACAATTAAAGAATGGGTCGGGATGGCAAGGGAAGGCGTTGAGATCACCGACGAAATGCGCGATGGCGCGTTAAAGAGGGTTGCGATAGAAGAACGGATATTGAAGATGATATCCGAACAAAACGAAGAGGCGGCGCTGGCGGAAATCATAAGGAAAAATCTTTTCAAGGACGAGGCGGACGCCGCTAGAAACCTTGAGGAAACAATGTCCAAACTGGAAGCCAATCCTTTAGACTCCAAGACATTGTTTGATTTCGCCGACGCGCGCGACAGGTACAAAAAATTCTTCGAGGGCGTAAAAGAAGATTTTGAAAAAACCAAAATCGTCGATGGGGTAAACCTCTCCGAGTTGGAAGCCAATCTCAGAGAGGCTGAGCTATCGCTTTCCAAGCGCAGGCGTGAAGCGATCGACTCCTTTAAGGCTAACGAACAGACCAAGATACGCGCTCTTGGCGATGAACTCAATGAGCTTTATGAGGAGATGGAAAAACGAATAAACGACCCCAACATGGATGAGCGAGTGCGCGCGCATACAACCGGAGAATTGCAGTCTCGGATAGACGCGCTGAAAACTCAGATCGACGGCATCCGTGAAAGCATGGCGGAAGGCGCAGAGAAGGCCGGGCAGGCGGTCTTGGATCAATTCGCGCAGCAGCAGAAAATATACGACGCCGCGAGCGAAAAAAACAACGAGACGGCAGAGCGGCTGGAACAAGGCGTTAAGCGGCTCAAGGACGCCTCTGACACTCTGGACAAGTTACAAAAGGCGGAGGCAAATCGGGAAAAGGCGTCCAAGTACGACTTTGCCGGCCAGTTCGCGGACTTCGACAAAGCTTATAAGGAAATACAGGAGGGGCTGCGAGAGGCGGTAAAAAGGGGTCTCGATCCCAAGAAGGCAAACGAGTATATGGTCGAGTCCACAAAAAACGCCATCAAAGAGATTGTCAAGGAATTTGAAAAGAGCCTGCCCGAGGGCAGCGCCGGCCATTCGGAACTGTTGAGTCAATTTTTGGAAGCGCGCGGCGGCGTCGACGATGTGTCAACCGCTGTCAGGGAATTTAATGCAAACGTACAAGACGCTTCGCTGCGGCTCGTGGATTTGGAAGGTTATTTGCGGAGAACCGGCGGCGCGTCGTCCAACGCCAGAGAAGAGATAGCCAAGCTCGGGCAGGGCATGTCCGATATGATCAAGGAGCATTACCAGGGGCTTGCGCCGGCACAGCGCGCTAAAATCATAGACGATCTCGAAAAGATGGCGAAAACCGGCGGCAATAAATACGCGAAAACGCTTCTGGAGAATCTGACGGGCGGAACGCGGGCCGCCGTCGAGTCCGCGTCCGAGGTGCTGAATAAGTTCAAGCTCGACCCGTCGAGCGCGGCGGACGCGATCAATAAAGCGCTGGAAGACAAGACCAATGTGGACGACACGCTCGAAAAGCTTAAAGACGTGGACTCCGTATTGCTGCGGATCGGCGAGACGTCCGTCAATGTCCCGAAATATATCGCGCAGGGACTGGCGCAAGGCCAGGAATGGGCTACGAAAGCGCTCGACGAGATGACAAAGCGGCAGCAGAAGATGGACAGGTACGCGACGGGCGACTACAGCGCACAACAGGATGAGTCGAAGTTGCTGAAAGAACAGCTCGATCTGTACCTTAAACTTGAGGACAGCGCCGGCGAGGCCGCCACGAAAGCGGCAATACGGTACTCCGAAACGTTCGAGGCGGGACTTGCCGCCAACCCGCCCACAACCGCCGCGATCGCGCCGACAGTCAATTTCGACATAGAAAAGGTAAAAGCGGACGTCCAACCAAAAGCTCAAGAAATAGTTAATTCCCTCAATCTTACGCTCGGCAAAATGGAAATAACCCTCCCGACGCCAAACATAGGGAACTTCTTTACGGGCATCGCGGACAAAATTGGCGGATACGTCGCCCCGCTCGGTTTAAGCCTGGCAAACAAGTTCAAAGAGATCGACCTTTCAGCGGCCGGCGAGACGATAGGCGGCTCTCTGTCCAATGGAATAATAAAGGGTCTGGATTCCGGCGGCGGGCTTGCCGACCGGATTTCGAACGCGGTATTGGCCAAACTGTCGGCGCAACTGAAAAACGCGGGCGCTTAACGCGCCTGGGGGGTGTTTAAATGGCTGTTCCCAAGCTCTGCGTCAACTCGACTGAGATATATTTCACCATTCAGAAGAGCTACGAGGTAGAAATCAATCCGTCAAACGGGAAAAAGAAATGGGCTTTTGAGATATACGGCGGGCCAAACATGTATTTTCCGTCGCAGTTCGGTTCCATCATCGACGAACTGCTCGCGGCGGGGCAGGCTGGGACGCTCACCTTCACGGAGGCGGACTCGTCTGTTCCCGTCGCGGTTAAGGTGTCCGACAACATCTCGATAAGCGGAATAATGCAGGGTGTTCCGGTTATCAGTCTCAGCGTGGAGGAACCGGGATTTGGCGACGAAACCGAGAGCGACGCAGGTTCTATAACCATATATGGGCATCTGGGTTCGGCGTACTTCAAGGGCGCGCTGTCCGACTACTCGGAGACGTCCGGTTTCATCGGCGAGACGCGGCGCGCTCTGACCGGCAGGATAATCCCGTCGCCGACCGCGAAGCAGTACATGATCGCCTCGCTCACGATAAAGGACTGGCGCAACCTTCCTATGCCTAAAGCGGGAGACCGCTGGCAGTTCACGCTGAGTTACCGCGACGCCGAAACAAACGCGCTCTTCATCAGGCGCGGCGACGGGCGCATAGTCAATCCGCCGTCATTGAGCGGCGGAGCGCTTTCGGTAGAGATACAGGAGAACATAGGAGAGTCCGGCCCCTGGACGGCGGATAACGCCGGCGGAGACGCGGCGGCCATTAACGGCGGCGGATGGGCGAACCTTTTGGATTTCGCGAACAAGCCCAACCATCCCGCCAGCGACGTAACCGAAGGTGTGATCTGAGCATGGAAGTCGCGCAGGCGAATAAGACGATAGAGTGGGACGCCGGTTACAACGAAGACGGTTCGGCGACCGGAACATTGCTCTATGAGAACCCGATAAACACGGCGGAGCAGGTTGTCCTTTTGGACATGACAGGCGGCGTGTTCTTTGTGGGATATGTCACATTGGTCACGCGATCCGACCTCGGCGCGGGATATCAGATGGAACTGGTCGATCCGCTCTCCGGAGGTCTGTACAGCGAGGTGGTCTTCGACGAGTTTCCCGAAGGATTTCCGGAGTCGTTCAAGGACAAGGCGGAAGTGGACGCGTGGTGCGAGACGCACAACCTACAGTACCACTACGTCAAGGACGGATATTACACGTTCCAGACGCCGGCGGCGGCGATACCGGATCACCTGATAGCGAGCCGTACCGTCCGAGAGGGCGTCAACTACGATGGTTATTTCAACCGCATTGTGGTAACGGGCAGCGCCGAGAAGGAAATCCCAGCGGAGATCGAAGAGATAGAGACAAACGCGAACGGGGTGCACGCGATAGAGAGGTTCCAGGGCGACAGGATGCTTTACCGCCATTCCAGCGGCGACGGGTGGTATGAAACGGAAAATTGGACATGGGACGACCCAACGAACGTCTGCGTCCGTTACGAAAGAGACGAGGGGTCGCTCGCGCCTCCGGCTTTCAGAATGGACGGCGTGGACAGATACAACGTCACTGAGACCGTCCGCACGGTTCCATCCTTCAATGAGGACATGTCCGAATACCGAATACACGAGACCTCGAAAACACTGGAATACGCGTGGGCGGAATTTGACGAAAATCTGGCGATCGGCCCGATACCTCCCGAACTGACCGCCGAACTTATAACGGCCGCGAAGGAGACTGTCGACATAGAACGCCTCGCCGACGGCTCCGGAACGAAGACGATAAACAAAGAAGCGGCGGCGAGAGGGAAATACTTTGTGGGTCTCAATTTGGTGATATCGCTCGAAAGAAGGCCGGTTTATGACAGCGAAGGGGAAATAACCGGTTATGAAACCGTACCTCTTGACAACCACAGGCTGGAAAAAATGACTTTCCCGGCTTTTGGGTATAACGAGTTGGTTCAGGACACGAGAGAAAAAACAGCGTACCGGCGCGGAGGCGACAGGGCTTATTCCTTTACCAGCAGGTACCGCCCGTTTTTACAGGTGTTGACAGTCCCTACGCCGTTCGATCAGGACGTCAACGCTAAAATCGTCCTTATCTCGGACGGCGGCGAGTACGGCAGCGACGAGCCGGAACTGCCGGAAATGGAAGAAGCGGTCGGGATCATCTCAGCCGAGGTCGAGTACGCGGAGGACGGGGACACGCATCTGGGCGTGTATGAGCGCCACGAGACGCTGCCGGATATCCCGATACCCGACGGGATAATGACATCGGAAGATTTGTACGACTGGCTGTACGAACGCGCGACACAATACGCCGCGTTTAAGAAAAAAAACTCCATGCTCATAGACGAGATGACGATAGAGACGACGCTTAACGCCGACATAGAAGTGGGCTGCGCTCTGGACGCGTATACCGTGATCTCGGTTCGTCATTCGCTGGGCGAGTCCAGCGCCCGGACGACGATAGTGGCCACAAAGCCGTCGGCGCAGACCGTTCCGCGCAGGGGACAGATAACCACGGGCGCACTGATAATGGCGGCAATGAAGAAAAACGGCGCCGAACACGACAACATAGGCATGGGCGTGGTAGTCAAGCCTGTTTCCTCACGGAGCGCGATAGCGGACATAAACGGGGCTACGTACAAGGTAAGCAACCCGAACGGAGGGCCGCTTTTTGCCGGAGACCGCATCCCGGTTTACCGCGCGACCGGAAGGTCGATGTCTGGAAGGATGGCAAACAACTGATGAGCACATGGTTCACGAATACGCGAATAACGCGGGGGACAAGGATAGGCGGCGGCGCGGTGGGAGGCGCTTCGCCGACTCCGCCTCTGCTTCCTCCGGAACCTCCGGAACCGGAGGCCAGGTTGGAGAAGGTATCCATTTC
>JAISYN010000207.1 GCA_031269915.1 Synergistaceae bacterium | reverse complement strand
TAAAGCTATTTCGCCATATCTATATTACTTATTTAGGTAATATAGATATGGCTGTAGAAATCATGATTTATCAAACGGCAACACGAAATTTATATTACTTATTTCGAAAAGTTAGGGATCAAAAGTTCTCAGTCCTTAATCCTTAATACCGCTTTTTCCTCGGATGGAACGCCAGTGCCAGGGTAAACACCGCCGCCCCGGCGCCGAACCCAGCGTCACATCCGCTGACGCCTGTGCCGGAGTCGCCGCTGCCGCTGCCACCGGTTGCCTTCGCGACAGTGGGCGGGTCGGTTATCTTTTTTTCATCATCATCCCAATCCAGTAAACTGTCGTCCTTTATCGCGATAGTCAATAGTTCGTCGCCCTCAATAGGATCGCCGGGAGATATGTCGCAGCCGTGCAGGTCTGTGATGACGAACTCGCCCGCAACTATGTCTCTCATAGACGGCGCGGATTTGAAACGATAGACGTTCATTCCGTCATTCTGAAGTTTGAAAACCCCTAAATCTTTTGCCGAAACTCCCTTAAACGTGGCGAACGCGCCTTCGTACGTGACCGCGGCAGTGTATTCCTCATTATCATCAGCCTCGATCTCAGCAGTGAAGGCAGGCAGGGCCACCATGTCTTTCAACACGTACGCGGCCTTTTCCCGGGAGGACATCTTTCCCCGCAGAGTTTCGCGGTTCGCGATGACGCTGCCGTCGCTGTCCACAGCTATGGCTTCACTTGCCGTCATATTTTGCAGTCCCGTTCCCGCGTCACTTTCAAACGCCTCGAATACCGCGCGGGCCACATCGTCGTCGCCGGCGTTTTGGGGCAGGTTTTTTACCTTTATCGGAGACGCTTCCAGCAGTTTCACGTAGATCATATTCGGTTTGTTGTCCGAATCGATGAAATCACTCGCACCGATCGTGCAGGCTCCGGTGCTGCCTACGCCGCCGATGTTTCCTTTGCCGCTGTCGAGTTTCGGCGGCGCATAGTCGGGTTTCCTCATAATTACGACCTGGTAATTTTTAGGTGGCAGGATTCCGCCATCTGGCGTTATCGTCACCGTGAAGCGGTTCAGGCCGACGTTCACAGGGATCGGATCGTTCGTATACTCGCCCTGCGTCAGAGTTATGGTTTCGTCAAATGTGGATGTCTTGCCGTCGATGTCGCCGGCGAGCGTTATCTTTGATTCGGGATTGAGCGCTTTAACCGACAGCAGGACGCTTGTTTCTCTGTTGCCGAGCGTTCCGATGTAGCTGCCGTTACCGTCGGCGGCGAGCTTCACATCTCCCGGCCTCATGCTTATGCCGATTTCGGGCGTGTAAACCGAGACGGGGAGTATGTCGCAAACCGGCGTACCCGCAGCGTCGTACGGTGTGATGAGATAGTCGCCGTGCGCTGTGAATTTGAACGTGATCCGGCCCGATTCGTCTGTATCGCCGATTTTTCCCCATATTCCCCATGTGTCGCCGCTGTAAGTCATTACTCGTACTTTGATATTTGGGAGCGGTATGTCCGAATCTTTCAGCGTTAGCGTGACGGACATGTCAGAGGTGACGGATAGAGATGTGATTTTGCCGTCGTCCTTATACCACGACGTGAATTTTTTGCCGGTGGATTTGTAGAAATGAACTCTGTCGCCGTCTTCGAGAGGAATACCGCCCGCGTCCCCGAAGGGATGATCCGCGCTGTTGAGAAGGAACCGGTCGGGCTCGGCGGTCTCCGCGGAAACGTCATTGCTTATCGCGGTGTGCCAGGCGTCAAGGACGGTGGTTTCGAACGACGGATATCCCGCCTCGATAATGCCGGCTTCGAGGTTTGTTCCGGTATTTTCATTGCCGTTCCCATCATACTTGTTCCACCTGTAGGCGTCCCACCGGACGGTTGTGAGCGAGGGGCTATCCCCGTAGGCAAGATCCGTACCGGCGGCGTTCTGAACTGTGATCCGCGCGCCGCGCGCCAGGGTTTTCAGCGTGTGTTTTGCGGGATATTGAGTATCGTCTTTTATGTGCCGCGTTTCTTTGAGCTTATCCCATGCCGGCGTACCGGGATACGCGTAGATATCCAATCCTTTTTGATTACTATCGATCAGAAATGATTTGTCTGTATCCACAGTTTTCAGTTCCTTGCTCAAAATGGCCATGTCTTTGATGGCGTGGCGGGTGTTTTCGGAGGAGGAAGTCCTGAGAAATTCAGCGCCCAGAGTATTGCATGATTCGGGGAGAATCAGCTCTTTCAGACTGGCGCACCCATTAAATAGCATGGAGCCCGTTATACCTGTCATTCCCTCTGAAAATACCACTCTTTCAAGAGAACCGCATCCGCTGAAAGATTGATTGCCGACGACATAGGAACCGTTTCCGCTGAAAACGACCTCTTTAAGTGATTTGCAATTATAAAAAAGACGGGTAATTGCCTCTATTTCGTCGGCTTGCCTTATACTTTCGGATGTAAAAATAACCTTTTCCAACGCTGAATTTGTTACGGTTTCATTAAGTACGCGAAAACATTCCGAAGTCTTAGTGTCGCTTGCGCCTTCGCCGCCGAGTATTACGCTTTTCGCGTTAATTCTCACTTCCGTCAGATTTGACTTTCTATTGCCGCCGTCGGTAGTATTGGGAATAGCGAATGCCTGTTGTCCAATAGTAATCTCCCGTATAGCGTCGGGTATGACGATCTTTTCGACAGTTATATTGGAAAGAGCGCGATAGCGTATTTCCCTGAGAGTCGATGGAAAGGTCAGTGTTTTTATTTTCTTTTTGTTGAAATTATCAGTATCCTTGTAAAAATTTAAAAATAAATTTTTTTCAAGAGCGGTAACTCCCGCCGGAATTATAACATCGCCGCCGTTTCCCTTGTATTTGGTCAATACCCCTTCGGCGACGGTGAAGTTTTGATCGCTAAGATTCAGTAACTCTTCTCCCCCCGCGTTTCTCGTGGAGAAAGCCGCAAAAAAACCGCAGATGATCGAAACGGTCAGAAACAGTGTAAAAATTCTTTTCATAAACCCACACTCCTTGTCTTGAACGGGAATTTTTTCCCAAACTTCATTTTTCATTTCTTACATTAATGCGTAAAAACAAGTATATCATCTTTAATTAAAAGTTATACTGGAGTTTTATCTTAAATATTTATGAATTTTTTGCCATAAACATCATAAAATAATGGTTGTCTAATATTTCTTAATTTCTTAAAAGTTGTAATTATCGGTCCATTTTGCATTGACCATTGGTCAGCGATAGTGTGTAAAGGCTGATATGAACGACAGTTATGATGCTTGCTCCCTGTTGATCATCAACATGGCGCACTCTTGCCGTAAAGATCGGCTGTACTTTGAGAGTACGCTCTCGCGGACGGCGCGCTCGGCCGCAGCAAACAGCCTGTCCCTTGACGCGTTTGAGCAATCCGCGTCCCTCGCCGGATATTGTGTAGCCGGCGAGGGACGTTTTCATGTATACTTCACTTCGTTGAATATTTTCACGATTTTCGCTCGGAGGAGGATTCCGTTTTGACGGTGCAATCGTCCGTACCGCTCGTTTTTATGAGCGGCATAGATAAGATTTTTTTTGAAAACTATGCTAACAGGAGTGTCGATTTCGAGCTTGGAAGAGGCGAAGTGCACGCCCTGCTCGGTGAAAACGGAGCGGGCAAAACCACTCTGATGAACGTACTTGCAGGTATTTACACGCCAGACGCGGGCAAAATTTACATCGAAGGCAGGGAGGCGCGTTTCGCGTCGCCAAAAGACGCCATCGCTTCAGGGATAGGGATGGTTCATCAGCATTTCATGCTTATTCCGGCTCTTACGGTCTGGGAGAACATGATACTTGGCATGGACGGCGTTCCTTTCGTCATAGACAAACGGGTCGTGGCGGAGAAAATTATGGAATTGTCGGAGCGTTATTCGCTGCCGGTCGATCCGGAGGCAGTGGTTTTGGCGCTGTCCATCGGCGAACGTCAGCGCGTCGAGCTGCTCAAAATGCTCTACCGCGGCGCTAGAGTCCTTATCCTGGACGAGCCGACTTCCGTACTGACTCCCCAAGAGACGCTCGATTTTTTTTCGACGCTCCGAAAAATGGCCGCCGCGGGACACGGAATCGTCCTCATATCTCACAAGATAGAGGAGATATTGAGCATAGCCGGGCGTATGACCGTGCTCCGCAAGGGCAAATGCGTCGGCACTGTGGAATCGTCTCAAGCTGGGAGGGAAACTCTGGCTGGGATGATGATGGGACGCCCTGTCGAGAACGCGAGAAAGAAAAAATCAGCCCGGCCTGGTGGAACGGCGCTGTCGTGCGGGAAATTGTCCGCGCGCGGCGATCGTGACTCCAGGACCCTGCGCGATATCTCCTTCGAACTGAGGGAAGGGGAGATACTCGGCCTGGCTGGGGTAGCCGGCAACGCGCAGGACGAGTTATGCGAAACGCTTGCCGGTCTTCGTATCCCTGACTCCGGGGAAATAATCCTGCGCGGTGAAAATGTCGCCGGTATGGGCCCGCGTGACTTCATCGAGCGGGGAGTGAGCTATATACCGGTCGACCGCAAAGGCACGGGTCTGGTTCCCAATATGAATATGAGGGAGAATATAGCGCTCAAAAGATATTGGAGAAAACCGGCGGCATGCGGAAGATTCATGCTTGATTGGGACTTTCTGGACGACCTCTCGCGTTCTCTCGCGGACGCTTATGGCATTCAGGCGATTCCGGCCGGATCTCCCGTCCGCGTCCTGTCCGGAGGAAACCTCCAAAAGTTGATGCTGGCGCGCGAACTCTCAAGCAAGCCGTCGGTCATACTCGCTATGCATCCGGTGTGGGGACTCGATATCGGCGCGGCGGAGTTCGTCCGCGAGCGCATCCTGGAAGAACGGGAGAAGGGCGCGGGCATACTCCTCGTATCGGATGATCTCGACGAGCTTTTCGAGATGTCCGACAGGATAATGGTGATATTTGGAGGGCGAATCATGGGTATTGCCGACGACCCCGGCGATGTTTCCAAGGAGCGGATCGGGCTGATGATGGCGGGTATGGCCGTATGACCGGCTGGCGTCTGGAACCTCGGCCCGCGCCGTCCGCGGTTTTCAGTTCCGCTGTTACCGTCCTGTCGCTGCTGGCCGCCCTCGCCATCGGCGGCGCGCTGATGGCTGTCATGGAGGTCAATCCCTTTGCCGCTTACTACGAGATATTACGCGGATCACTGGGCAGTTGGTATGGTTTCAGCGAGACGGTGGTCAAGGCGGTTCCCATAACGCTGGCCGGGCTTGCCTGCGTCCTGCCGTTCAAGGCCGCGGTATGGAATATCGGAGCTGAGGGGCAGCTCGTCGCCGGCGCGCTCGCTTCGGTCGCGTTCGTTCGGTATTGTCCTGGGAGCGGCTCCGCCGCGATGATTGCGGGCATGTTCCTGGCTTCATCCGCGGCTGGCGGAATATGGAGCGCGATACCGGGTTTTTTGAAGGGTAAGTGGGGCGTTAACGAGATAATATCCACGCTGATGATGAACTATGTAGCGCTCTGCCTGATGGATTTCCTGCTTTACGGCGCCTGGAAAGATCCCATGAGCATGGGATTTCCCATGACCGCGCCGTTCCCGGAAAGCGCCAGATTGTGGGTGTTTGGGCGGACGCGGCTGCATGGAGGGCTCATCCTCGCCCTGATTTTGCCGGTTGCCGCGTGGTTCGCGCTGCGGCGCTCGCAGTGGGGATTCGAGATACGGGTCATCGGGGAAAACGCGAGGGCTGCCAGATATGCCGGAATCGGCATAACGAAAAATATAGCCGCGGTCATGCTGGTATCAGGCGCAATCGCGGGGCTGTGCGGCATGAGCGAGATAGCCGGACTCCACGGGAGGCTGAGCCGAGGGTTTTCCGTGGGATATGGTTTCACCGGCGTGATCGTTGCCTGGCTGTCGGGCCTGAACGTGCTGGCGCTGCCGTTTGCGGCGTTCCTGATGGGGATGCTTCTCGTCGGGGGCGAAACGCTTCAGGTAGTGATGTCGCTGCCTCTGTCGAGCGTACAGGTGATACAGGGACTGATACTGTTCTGCGTGCTTGGCGGGGAGGTGCTCCGCGATTACAGGCTTCGCGGCCCGCGAGCCGCGAGGCCCGAAGAGGCTGAGTGACATGGAAATACTGATATCGATTCTGGCGGCGGCCGTGCGGAGCGGGACTCCTGTGCTCTACTCCGTCATGGGGGAAATTGTGACGGAGCGCTCGGGAGTGATGAACCTGGGCTTGGAGGGAATAATGCTTATAGGCGCTTTCGCCGGTTTTTCGGTGACGCGCCTAACCGGCGATCCGGCGCTGGGTCTCGTTGCGTCATTTCTTGCCGGCGCGCTGGTGACTCTGATTCACGCGTTTTTGTGCGTCACCATAGGGGCGAATCAGGTGGTGTGCGGACTGGCCCTTTCTCTGTTCGGAGGGGGCATGAGCGCCATGCTAGGGAGAAATCACATAAGCGAGACGATCCTCGGGCTCGCGCCGTTCGAGTTTCCCGTGCTTGGCCGTATCCCGCTGATAGGGCCAGTTTTCTTCCGGCACGACGTAATGGTTTACGCGTCTTACGTTCTGGTCGCGGCTTTGTGTTTTTTCATATTCAGGACGAGGCCGGGAATGAATCTGCGGGCGATCGGCGAGAATCCCAGGGCCGCGGACGCCATGGGCCTTTCGGTGTGGCGCGCCAGGTATATCTACACTCTGTTCGGAGGCGGACTCTCCGGGCTCGCCGGAGGATATCTCTCGGTCGTGTACAACCGGATGTGGGTTGAAGGCATGACCGCCGGCCGCGGATGGATCGCCGTCGCACTCGTCATATTCGGAATATGGCATCCGCTGCGAGGAATGCTGGGCTGTTATCTCTTCGGAGGCATAGACGCCCTTCAGATGAGGATTCAGGCGGCGGGAACGAATGTCCCGGCCCCGCTGCTCATGATGCTGCCATATCTGACGACGTTATGCGTCCTGTCCTTCATATCGATACGCAAACGCTCCGGCGCGTATGCCGGCGCTCCGGCGTCCCTGGGCGTTCCCTTCCGGCGTGAGGAACGCGAATGAGGCAAAGGGTCGCTACAGGATGTGCAGTGCGCGGCATTCAGGAAAGTGGACATCGTAAATTCGGACGGCGGCATTTATACAATCACCGAAGAACGCGAGCGTCGTGAAAAAAATAGAGGCTGGAGCAGATGAAATTCGGAACCGCGAACTTGGCTCTAAAGATCTAAAAAAATTAATATAGTCTCATTATCCGTAAAAGATAATCTGTTATGAATCCTAATTTTTCAAACAAAACGAAATTTTAACGCAAATATCGCAAAAGA
>JAISYN010000218.1 GCA_031269915.1 Synergistaceae bacterium | reverse complement strand
GCCTCAAATGAGACGGCTTTCGTTATGCTAATTACATGAGGTCTATTTCATCATCTTTGCGCCACTGTTCCATGCCTGACCGACTTTTTCACCAATCGAGTAGTAACCACTCTGGAATTGGTCAAACACAAAAGCGTTCAGCTTGGTGGGGTCTACCTTACCTTTGTCATTAAGCACTTCTTCATCTGCCAGAACGTTGATGATTTCCCCAAGAACCCTGAACCCATAATCAGAAGATTGTGCGTCCACCACCTTGCACTCCAAAGTAATTGGAAACTCATTTACAATTGGGGCATCTACCTTATCGCTCTTTATGGCACTTAGACCGCTTTTCTCAAATTTATCCGGCATTTTGTTTCCACTCGCAATGCCAAAGAAATCCGCTGCTTCAATATGGGGAATGTCTGCAATACTAAGGGTAAAAGCACCCCTCTTTTTAATATTCTGCGCCGTTTTATGGGTTTCTGTGATATTCAGTGCCACCATATTCTCTCCGCATATTCCACCCCACGCCATGTTCATTACATTTACGGAATCGTCCTCATTGTAGGTGGAAATCATCAAAACTGGCATAGGAAATAAATACGGCTCTACACCTAAACTTTTTTTCATAACAAATTCCTCCATTTCGTTGTCAATTGTGTCTGGACAGTTTTTCTATATATGCTATGATAGACTGGAAATAAATAAAAATCAAGTACCATCTTTGAGGTTAGGTACTATCTTAAAGGGAAGCGTAGATAGGATTATGATAAAAGAAATGATTGAAAATGCCTGCTTTGAAGATACCGGTTTTAGCTATACACTCTCGCTTATATCCGGCAAATACAAGATGGTAATTCTTTATTGCTTGATGGAATATGAAGTGGTGCGTTTCAACGAATTGCGTCGCTACCTAAAAAATATATCGGATAAAACACTTAGTCAAAACCTCAAGGAATTGGAGAAAGACGAATTGATTAACAAGGTAATCTATCCGCAAATACCCCCAAAAGTTGAATACTCACTTACACTGCGAGGGAAATCACTCATGGAAGTTATTGATAAGTTATGTACATGGGGCGAGAAAAACAGAAGATAAGTATTTGATACAGCAACCACCCTTATCTTGTTCTTTGTTTGAGGTCGGGGGTGCGGGGCGCGTAGCCCTGCAAAGGCTGGCGGTGATCGCCGCACTAGTGTAGCCGGTTTTGCCGTGTTGTCGGCAGCGAAATGGCACTGCAAAAATCCGGGCGGTCAAGGGTTTAGGGTGGAGATTTTCCCGCCGCCCTTTGCGGGAAAATACTACCCGTCCCTTGATTGGCTGGATAGGCGAAACGGCAAAAGAAATTTGTTCATTTTTCAGAAAGACGGCGATTTGGTTTCGGTTTTTCCCGTCCATGAACAGGCGGAAAATCAAGCGGATAACCCTTGCGGCTTCTTCGTCAATAAGCCAGTAATCCTTATTGTCGGGGTCTTTGATATAGCCGTAAGGCGCTTCGGTGGCAATCGGCTTGCCGCTCATGCCCTTTGTGGTAATGCCTGTTTTGACTTTTTTGCTGATGTCCTTTGCGTACCACTCCGACATGATATTGATAAACGGCGCAAACTCCAACGTGTTCGGGTCTGCGCTGTCTATGCCGTGGTTGATAGCGATAAACCGCACGTTATTTCTGCGGAATGTCTCCATTGCGTTTCCGACTTGGAGATAATCGCGCCCCCGGCGCGTCATGTCTTTCATAACGACAATGCCGACTTTGCCGCTTTCAACGTCCTCCATCATTTGCGCATAGCCGGAACGGTAAAAAAACCTGCCGCTTTCGTCATCGTCAATGCGGTTATTTTGCCGTATTCGTCCATGAGTGCAATCCTCCTGCCGTCAATATAATGTTCCTCTACAGTCAAGATTATGCACTCCAGGATATTTTTCATGAAGCAAAACGCGTATTTGACTTTTGCCGAGAAGTGAAATAAAATGAAATAAATCGTAATAATTCAAACTTATGAAATTACAAGTGGTGAGATTTTATGAGAAGTATCGCAAATCGCCCGGAAACTATAGTCGATGAAATGGCGGAAGGCATCGTCCTCGCAAGTTGCGGTCGTTTGGAAAAAATCCCAGGGATTCGCGCCATCGCGCGCAAAGAAAGAGAAAAGGACAAAGTACAGATAGTATCCGGAGGCGGAAGCGGATATGAACCGCTTTACGCGGGATTTATAGGCCGAGGCATGGCGGACGCCATGACTATAGGCAATCTGTATACTTCCCCGAGCGCCTATTCGATTTACGAAACGTCGAAACATGTCGACTGCGGCAGAGGAATCGTTTTTGTGTACGGAAACTATGCGGGGGACATACTGAACTATGATATGGCGTCGGAGCTTCTTGAGCAGGAAGGCATCCGCTCGAAAAGCGTCGTGGTCAACGACGCTCTGCTCTCCGATCTCGAGAGCGCAGAAAACCGATGGGGAGTGGCTGGCATAGTATATGCTTTGAAAGCGGCGGGAGGCGCTTCGCTCCTGAATTATTCCTTCGACGGCGTCATTCGCCTTTCCGAGCGCGCTGTGAAAAATATGCGCACGGTGACGCTGATTCTCGAAGACGCGCCGAATGGCGGCAAAATGATGCATTATGGCAAGGGAGTGAGCGGCGAACCCGGCATAGAGCTTTCCCCCCCGGCGCCGGCGTCTGAAATAGCCCGGAAAACCTACGAGTGGCAAAAATCGTCTCTCGGACTAGGGCGCGGTGACGAAATGTGCGTAATGGTCAACTCTTACGGTTCGACCACTTTTATGGAAACGTATGTCTTGTATAGAGAGATCCATATGCTGGCTGAAATGGATCTCGTATCGATTTACGACAGCCGCGTCGGAAGTTACTATCGGGCCGAAGGGTGGGAGGGGTGTTCGATTACGTTTTTGAAACTGGACGATGAACTGAAATCGTGTTACGACGCCGAAGCTGACTCCCCTTCCTTTAAAAAATATAAGGAAAACGCGTGATGCTCAGTATTTTGCAGACAAGAGAAATGATTCTCGCCTCGGCGAGGGCGATTGTGAAGGCGGAACCGTATCTGACCGAGATAGACAGCCTCATTGGAGACAGCGATCACGGGGCGAATATGAAATTGGGTTTTTCACAAATGATCTCGGTTTTGGAAAATTCGGATAATTTTCGTACGATTAACGAATTGATGAAAGAAGCCGGTATGTCGCTGCTCAAAACAATGGGAGGGGCATCCGGCGTAATTTTCGGAACGATATTCATTGGCGGTCTCACTTCTTTGCCCCTTGCATACGTAATGGATGAAAATTTCTTCGCCGCGTTCCTGGAAGGTTCTCTTAAATCTCTCCAAAAACGCAGCAAGGCGGTTTTGGGCGACAAAACGGTAATGGACGCTTTTATTCCGGCGGTGGAAGCGGCCTGCTCATGCGGGCAAAAAGCGGGCAATCTCTCCGATATGATAAAAGCGGCGGCCGACGCCTCTGAAGCTGGTATGGAAAGGACAAAGGCAATGATGCCGAAGATAGGCCGTTCAAGAGCTTTCGGGGAGAAAGCCATAGGTATTCCGGACGCCGGGGCGGTGTCCGTCTCCATAATGCTGCGCGCGTTCGATGAATGGATGAAGAGCGTATTCCCAAGTTGAAATACAAGAAATTCAAAAGAATTGGAAGTGTGACGAATGGACGAGCGTAAAAATTGCGGCGGCAGGGAGATCGTCCTGTCGGCGATATCTCATAAAGAAAGCCGCCGTTTGCCCATTGACTTCGGGGCGACGAGAGCGACTGGGATAACGCTGGACGCCTATCTCAATTTGGCTCGTTATTTAGGAGTTGACGACATTCCCAAAGTGTTCGACATGAAACTTTCCATTTGCGAGATAGGAGAAGGAATAGAGCGGTTTTTCAAGCCGGATGCGATAGGCGTGTTTCGTATGATTCCATCGTTGGATCTGTCCAACCGCACTTACAAGGTTTTAGAAACTCCAAACGGCAAGGCGATGGCGCCATCGGATTTCGAACCAAAACCGGACGGCAGAGGCGGGTTTGTTTTAATGAATTCAAGCGGCGTAATTTATGCCGCGAAACCGGAATCAAGCCCGTATTTTGACATCAATGTCTATTCTCCGTTATCCGAATATGAAACGATTGAAGAAATGAGCGAGTTCGATTTTGACTATTTCAAAATGAGCGACGAAGAAGTGGAATGCATAGCCGGCAGATGCGTCAAAGCATACGGGACGGGTAAATCCGTCGTACTGAATATATGGAGCAATGTTTTGGAGCGCGCGAGCGCGGTTCGCGGTATGGAAAAGTTCTTGATGGACTTGGCCGTTGAAGAAGGAATCGAAGAATACATAATGGAAAATATCCTGGAACGGTATCTTTACAATTTCGGGAAGATCCTGCCGCGTGTCCGGAATTGCGCGGACATCATAGCGTTAAGTGACGACATGGGCACTCAGAAATCATTGATTATTTCCCCAGAGATGTACCGCCGCCAGATAAAACCCCGTCATCGCAGATTGATAGAGGCCATAAAGTCCACGACAGGCATGAAGGTGTTTTTCCACTCGTGCGGCGCGATCGAGCCGCTTATCGGCGATTTGATAGAAATAGGGGTGGACATTATAAATCCCGTCCAATTTGTGGCGAGCGGCATGGAATTGCCGCATTTGAAGGAAACCTTCGGCAAGGACATTACCTTCTGGGGCGGGACGTGCGATTCACAACACGTGCTGCCATACGGCACGCCGGAAGAGGTCTACGACCAAACCTCGCGGAATGTGGAAATACTTCGCGAGGGAGGCGGTTTCGTGTTCTGCCCGCTGCATAATATTCAGCACGACGTGCCTCCGCGGAATATCGCCGCGCTTTTTAAAGCCGCGGGTGTGGATTTGGGTCTTTGAACGCTGAAATGGAAACGGGGCGCGGCATGATGAAAGAGAACAAACTGTTCCAGGTCGAGAGGAAAAGAAATATTTTATCGATCTTAAATGAGCAGCCATCGGTTACCGTCTCATGTCTGTCGAAAAAATTTCATGTGTCCGAAGTCACCATCCGGAAGGATTTAAAAGAATTGGATCGGAGCGGGTATTTGACCCGCACTCACGGAGGCGCGGCTGTCGGTCTTAAAATGGCTTTCGAATCCAATCAGAGCGAGAAGGAAAAGCAAAATATCCTCGAAAAAACCGCTATAGCAAACATAGCGTACGAGAGGATACAAAACGGCGACTCGATTTTGTTTGACGCGGGCTCCACCACGCTGCAACTGGCAAAAAAGATAAAATCGAATCCCGCCAAAAAGATTTTAGCGGTTACTAATTCACTCAATATCGCAAACGAGCTGGTCGACTTGGAAAATGTGGAGCTTATCATGTTGGGAGGCACTTTTCGTACCGGCATTTATTCACTTGTCGGTCCGATCACGGAATCGAATTTGCAGACTCTGCACGTCGATAAAGTTTTTTTGGGGATCAACAGCATCAATTTGGTCCACGGGCTTTCGACCGCCAATATTTATGAAGCCGAAATCAAACGCAGAATGCTGCTTTCCGCGGAAGAGAAATTCCTTCTCGCCGACCATACGAAATTTGGAGCGATCTCGCTCAAATTTATAGCACATATAGGTGAATTGAATTATCTGGTGACTGACAGCCTTGTTCCAAACGACACGGTAAAAGCGATAGAGCAGATGGGAGTCGCCGTTTTAATTTCTCCATGCGCCGCTTCTTGAGCATTGGGGCAAGCTCTATAGCGGGTCCCATGCGTGACTCTGCTTGCCGCGCTGAATGTAAACACGCGGAGAGAAAGGGGTGATAGGAAATTTGCGGATGTGATGAAATTCACTGAGAAAGAACCGACCGGATTTACGATGCAAATACTGCGCTGATTGTTTGACAAGGTGAGGCTAGTCAATTAAGGCAGCATTAACGAGGAGGTTCGAAAAGAGATATGAAAAAATCGTTCGTTAAGTTTCTTGCGGGATGCGTGTTTTTCACTATATTATTGACAATATGCGGCGGCGTCGTTGGCTCGGCATCTGCCGCGAAAGCGCCGGGCGACATTGTAATCGGCGTGTCGCTTTTGACCCGCGAACATGTTTTTTACAATCTGGTGGAGGAGGCCATGATAGCAAAGGCCAAAGAACTTGGCATAAAACTGATAGTCATGGATGGTCAGCAGGACTCCAGCGTACAGTATTCGCAGATTCAGGACTTTGTAACTCAGGGAGTTGACGGCGTAATTCTCGCGGCGGCGTCTTCGGCGGGTTCGAAAGCCGCGATTGAGGTTGCTCAGAAGGAAAATATCCCAGTGGCGACCGTTGGAACTAAAACAGACGGAAACCCTGAAACGCATTTTCAGACAGACGAGTGGGCCGGGGGCGAACTGGCCGGCAAATACGCCGCCAAAGCGTTGGACGGCAAAGGTGAAGTCGCTATCATCACCTACGATGAAATTGAACCGTGCGTCGACAGGGCCGAAGGGTTCAAATCAATATTCAAGGACTATCCCGAAATAAAGGTCGTCGATGAGCAGAATTATCAGGGCGAGGCGGAAAAAGCGGCTACTATAGCCCAGGATTTCATCACCAAGCATCCGAATCTGAAACTCGTGTTCGCGGTGGGAGACCCGGCTGCGATAGGCGCATATACCACTTTTAACGCCGCTAAAAAGGATATCAAAATAATTGGTTACGACGGCAACCCAGAGGGGATAAACGAAATAAAGAAAAGGGGCATATGGATTGCCGACGTAGCGCAGGACCCCGCGGGGCTTGGCGGCGGTACGGTTCAGGCGGTGGTTGACATCATCAGTGGGAAAACAGTTTCAAAGGAAGTGCTGCTAACACCCTATATGATAGACGCTGATAACGTGAAATAAATATAAAATATCGGGCGGAAAGCCGCCTTGTTTTGTAAAGTTGAGAAGGCGGCTTTCCCTATTTATGGCGAGGTAACGGTTATTTTGAATGAGTGAAAAAGAAGCGGTAGTTTCTGTAAAAAAAGTCAGTAAAACTTTCCCTGGAATCAAAGCCCTGACGGAAGTTTCGGTGGATTTTTACGCAGGGGAAGTTCATATTCTGCTGGGCGAAAACGGCGCGGGAAAATCCACGCTTATCAGGGTTATAAGCGGCGTTTACCAGCGTGATGAAGGCGATATCTACTATAACGGCGAACTTATCGCCTTTAAAGATCCGAAACAGGCCATAAAAAAGGGTATAGCTGTGATTCATCAAGAACTCAGCCTGGTAGAAGATTTGACGATTGCTGAGAATATTTATCTGTGCCGTGAACCCAAAAAAAAGTTTGGCGACTTCATCGATAAAAAAAGACTGAACGCCGATGCCCGGGAACTGATCGCCGCGCTGGGCCAAGACCTCAATCCCCGTACAATAGTCAAAAATTTAAGTACGGCTCAAAAACAGATGGTAGAAATCGCAAAGGCCGTTTCGAGGAATGCCAGGGTAGTCGTCATGGATGAACCTACTTCGTCGCTGTCGGAGCAGGAAGTAAGATCGTTGTTCGAGATAATCGGACAGCTCAAAACCAAACAGGTCGCCATCATATACATCTCGCATCGTATCGACGAATTTTCAAGAATTGGTGATAAAGTTACGATAATGCGCGACGGTTTTGTAGTGGATACCGTCGCGTTGAATGAAATAACGCAGCAGCAAATGATTTCGAAAATGGTCGGACGGGACTTCAATTTCGATTATCATAAAACGAAAGCCCCTGTCGGCGAAACAGCGCTGGAACTCCGCAATGCCGCCCGGAAGGGCGCGTTTGAAGACATATCGCTTCATGTCCGTTCCGGAGAGGTGGTAGGCATAGCGGGACTGATAGGCGCCGGGCGTACTGAAATACTGCGTTGCATCTTCGCCGCGGACAGGATTGATTCGGGCCAGCTCCTGGTGAACGGGAAATCGGTTTATTTCAAATCCCCCAAGGACGCGATAGCGCATGGAGTGGCGCTCGTTCCGGAAGATCGGCACGCGCACGGATTATTGCTCGCCAAACCAATCTATGAAAATATATCGCTCCCTAGCGTCGGTATCACGGCCCGTTGGGGATTCATCAACAAAAAATGGGAAAAAAGAAAAGGAAGGGAACATTGTACGAAACTAAACGTAAAAGCGCCCGGAATCGAAACATTCTGTAAAAACTTGAGCGGCGGCAATCAACAAAAAGTGATATTGGCGAGATGGGTTCTTTCTAACAGCCGAATCCTGCTGCTCGATGAACCGACGCGGGGAATCGACATAGGCGCGAAGCAGGAAATTTACGAATTGATAGCTGATTTTACAATGCAGGCGAAGAGCATATTGATAGTTTCGTCTGAATTGACGGAACTGCTCGGTATCTGCGATCGAATCTACGTGATGCGCGAAGGCCGTTTTACCGGACATCTGGCGCGAAATGAATTCAGTGAAGAAACCGTTATGAGACTGGCCAGCTTTCATTGAACGGACTACTGGAGGAAATCTCGGATGAAATATTTTTCCGCTGAAATCAAGAATAACATAAAACACCTGGCGTCTGAGAGCGCTCTATTTTTCTTTTTGATACTGATTTGTATTATTATTTCGGTCTTGTTTCCAAGGTTTTTAACAATGAATAACTTAATCAACGTCGCAAGCCAGGTGTCCATCAACGCTCTTCTCGCGACCGGCATGACGTTCGTCATCCTCACGGGGGGCATAGACCTTTCCGTAGGATCAGTAGCCGCTTTATCGGGTATTTTGATCACTATGTTTATCAAAACGATAAATGGACCATCCATAGTTACGGTAATTTTGACGGCGATTATAGGAAGCCTTGTAATCGGAGGAATTTGCGGGGTTTTCCTTGGCGCGATGGTGGCCTGGTTCAAAGTCGCTCCGTTTATAGCCGCTCTTGCCATGCTCAGTATCGCGCGAGGCTGCGCCTATGTACTGACCAACAGCAGACCGATCTTCGACCTGCCCGACAATTACGGGTGGATCGGGCAGGGCTATGTCGGCCCTATCCCGGTCATCGTCATTTTTATGGCTGTCGTCATGATCATAGCTTACATCGTGTTGAGTAAAACGTGTTACGGGAGGTATATATACGCGGTCGGAAGCAATTCCGAAATGGCGGCTCTCAACGGCGTTTCGGTGAATAAAATCATACTTTCCGTTTATGTCATATGCAGTGTGCTGGCGGCGCTGGGCGGCGTCTGCCTGTCGTCGAGAATCGGGACGGGCCAGCCTTCGGCGGCCAACGGCTACGAATTGGACGCAATCGCAGCGGTTGTAATGGGCGGGACCAGCTTGAACGGAGGATCCGGCAGCATAGTGAAAACGCTGCTCGGCGTTTTGACAATCGGCATAATTAACAATGGTCTGAGCCTGCTCCGAGTATCGTCGTACGTGCAGCAGATTACGATGGGAATAATTATTTTGATAGCGGTAATAGTGGATCAGATAAAAAAACGCTGATGTATCGACCGGCGTGTGAACGAACACAACGCAAAGAAGGCCGCGAAACATGATTTCGACAGTTACACTCAACCCTTGTACGGATCTGACGGTAACGGTTGACGATTTGAAAATTGAGGCGACAAATCACATTGTCGGAACTCGTCGCGATATAGGAGGAAAAGGCATAAATGTGAGCGTCGCGCTTCACCAGATGGGATATCCTACCAAATGTCTCGGTATTCGATTCAGACAGGACGGAGACAGCCTGACTTCAGCCCTGGGCCTTCTCGGAATTCCCTTCGATTTCGTTCAGGAAGATGGAAGCATGCGCACCAACATTAAAATTTTCAACCGAAAAAAGCGCGCCATGACGGAACTCAACGAAATGGGCGGCAGCGTTTCGATGAAAACGCTCGATCTGGTAACGCGAAAAATATGCGAGTCCGCAGCGGAGAGCACGATACTGGTGTTGGCCGGCAGCGTTCCCAGAGGGGTTCCGCGTACCGTATATCACGACATAGTGCAAAAGCTCAATGGTTCGGGCGTTAAAGTCATAGCGGACGTACGCGGGGACCTTCTGGCAAATGTCCTGTGCGGCGGCGTATTCCTGATCAAGCCGAATATCGGGGAACTTGAGGAAGCCGTGGGGAGGCCGATACATTCATTTGCCGAATTGATACGGGAGGCCCGCAATATAAACAACCTTGGCGTCAGGTATGTATGCGTTTCCATGGGAATTCACGGAGCGGCGATTATAGGCGGGCACGAATGCTGGTACGCTTCCGCGCCGGATGTAGAGGTCAGGGGATTGCAGGGAGCGGGAGATTCGATGGTAGCGGGCATGTGTATTGCGATGGAGAAAAATCTGACAGCGAAAGAAATGCTCCGTTACGGGACGGCCGTATGCGGAGGTTCTCTTATGCGGGAAGGGACTCTTATGTGCACGAGGGAGGGGCTTGATTATATGCTTGCTCGCGTACATCCGGTGTCAGTTTCCGGCGATTTTGAGCTGCCGCTGATGTGACGGGGCGTAACGTAATGCGTTCAGAGTCTGACGTCTTATTAAACAAAAGAGAGAGGGCAAAAAATGATTGACGCGAAAAAAGTTATGTTGAAAGCAAAACAATGCAAGACGGTCATACCGGCGTACAACATTCCGTATCTTCCAATGGCCGAACCGGTTATCCGAGCTGTCGTGGACAATAATTCTTTTGCCATGATTCAGGTAGCCCGCGTGGAGTGGGAAAAGTTTTCCGCAGGCACGCTCGAAGCCGTTGCGGAAGAATATATGAAATATAAAAACGACGAACACACGCTGCTTCATCTGGATCATGTGCCTGTCATCGACGAGGACTACAAAAAAGTGGATTACATATCAATTCTCGAAAGGGCGATCAAAGCAGGCTACAGATCGGTAATGATAGACGCTTCCAGGCTTGGTTTGGAAGAAAATATAAGATGCACGAAAGAAGCCGTTTCATTGGCGCATGAAGCCGGTTTGCCGTGCGAGGCCGAACTCGGCGCGGTAATGGGGCACGAAAACCGGGAATTGCCGCCGTATGAGGAGATATTCAGGTCCAAAAGGGGATTCACCGATATAGAGGAAGCAAAACATTTCGTCAAAGAAAGCGGAGCTGACTGGCTTTCAGTTGCCGTCGGAACTATTCATGGCGCGGTCGCCGAAGCCACCAGGCATCAAAAAAAACCTGAGGCCAGGCTTGATATCGAACATATCGAAAATCTGCGCGACGCGCTCGGCATACCGCTCGTTTTGCACGGCGGCTCCGGCATCAATCAATCGTTTATCAGCAGGGGAATAGCTGCCGGGATCACGAAGATAAATATCGGAACCGAAATACGTCAGACGTATGAACAGGCGATACGGGATTATAACGACATAGCCAGGGCGCAAGACGCCGTCTACGACAAAACGAGCGCGCTCATAACCGATTTTCTCGACATCAAGGACTCGAGGAATTTGCTTTAACATATTGACCCAAAATTGTATAATGTCATTAACATATGTACGGCGGAGGGATACTCGATGAGCGGACAGGCTGAAAAACACGAATTTCAGAGCGAAGCGAAACAGGTGTTGGAACTGATGATTCACTCTGTTTATTCCAACCCCGATATTTTCCTGCGGGAACTGATATCCAACGCAAGCGACGCCCTTGACAAACTGAGAATAGAATCGCTGAGCGACGAAACGCTGGGGTACGCGCAAGGCGAAGGAAAGATAACGGTCAGGCTCGATCCAGAGAAGCGCGCGTTGACGGTGTCGGATAACGGCATCGGCATGTCGCGCGACGAGTTGATTTCGTTCCTCGGCACTATAGCGAAGAGCGGTACCAGGGAATTTATCGCGGCCATGAACGAGGCCCGTGGGAACGGCGATCTCATAGGCCAGTTCGGAGTGGGATTTTACTCCAGCTTCATCGTAGCCGGACGCGTCACGGTCGATACCCGCAAGGCAGGAACCGAAGAATCGTGGCTCTGGGACTCGTCGGGCGACGGCACTTTTTCCATAGAACCCGGAAGCAGGGATACCGGAGGGACGGACGTCACGCTTTACATCAAAGAACGGGGAAAAGATGACGAGGATTCCCCATCCGAAATTAAAAATTATCTTTCCAGATGGACACTGCGCGAGATAATAAAAAAATACTCGGATTTCGTATCGTATCCTATTTATCTTGAGGATTCAAGCGAGAAAAAAGACGCCGAGGACGCGAAAGACGAACCAGTCAATTCCATGAAGGCGCTTTGGATCCGCGCCGAATCTGATGTGTCGGACGACGAGTACAACGAATTCTACAAACATATTACCCATGACTGGGAAGACCCTATGGAACGGATAGTCTACAGAGCGGAGGGGACGAACGAGTTTCACGCGCTGCTTTATATTCCGTCGCGGCCGCCTCTCGACCTCTTTTACCGGGAGGGCGCTCACGGCATAGAACTTTACATCCGCAGGGTGTTCATAATGAACGACTGCCGCGATCTGATGCCGGAGTACCTGCGTTTCGTGCGCGGCGTGGTGGACTCCGAAGACCTTCCGCTCAATGTATCTCGCGAGATATTGCAGCAGGACTCGATGACCGCGATGATAAAGCGCGGTATCGTGCGAAAGGTGCTTGATACGCTTAAAAGGATGAAGTCGGATCGCGCCGAGGACTACAAAAAATTCTGGGGCATGTTTGGGGAAGTGCTCAAAGAAGGTATAGTCTCCGATATCAAAAACCGAGACGCGATAATGAAACTGGCGCTGTTCGAAGCCTCACGCTCCGGCGAGACATCTCTCGAGGATTATGTCGCGGGCATGAAGGAAGGGCAAAAGAGCATATACTACATAGCCGGCGGCAAATCCGAAACGCTTTCCAACTCTCCCAAACTCGAGGCGTTTTCGGAGCGCGGGATAGATGTTCTTTTGCTCTCCAATCCCATAGACGAGATATGGGTCTCCGCGGTGCGCGAGTTTGACTCTCACCAGTTCGCGTCGGCTTCCTCCGCCGATGTGGAAATAGAGGGCGGCGAACCATCGAGGAAGGACGGAGTCTCTGATGAGGAAGGCAACGATAGTTTGGTATCGCGCGTAAAAGAATCGCTGAAAAACATCGAAGGATTCGCGGACGTGGAAGACGTGAAACTGTCGTCAAGGCTTGTGGGTTCACCAGCCACATTCGTGCAGAAGGGCGAGCCGATATCGCCCCAGATGCGAAACTTTTTCCGCTCAATGGGACAGAATACGCCGCCGGAACGCAGGGTGCTGGAGATAAACGCTTTACACCCTCTGGTTAAAAAAATTTCGCAATCCGACTGGACGGATGAAGCGTCCAAAGATTGGACCGTACTGCTCGCCGGTCTCGCGTCCATATCAGATGGGGAACCGGTCCGGAACGCGGCGGCTTTCACCAGTACGCTCGAAAAGTTGCTGGAGGACCGATGAGACTTCTCCGTCCAGGGGCGCTCACCGGTTCGTTTTGACAAATATCGCAATAAGTACGATAATTTTCTTTAAAGTTCCGGTTTTAAGGGGGGATGTTCATGGACTTCGAAAATATAGTTTTCAAGGCCCGCGATAAAATTGCGACCGTAACATTGAACTCTCCCAAAAATTTCAACGCTATAACAGAGGAGCTTTTGGTGGACCTCGGAAATGTCCTCGATCTCTGTTCTGACGACGACAGTATCCGGGTGATAGTGATACGCGGCGAAGGCCGGGTGTTCTGTTCGGGCGCCGACATACATTCGCTTAAAAAAGGGCTTGAGGAACACGATATGCAGAAACTGGTCAGAATTGTGCGAGCCGCCGGTAATGTAGGCCGCAAGATTCGCTCCATCCGTAAACTGGTTATCGCCTCCCTTCACGGCGCGGTTGCGGCGACCGGATGCAGCCTTGCCCTGTTGTGCGACTTCCGCGTCGCGTCAGACGACGTTCTTTTCATAGAAGCTTTTTTGAATATCGGCCTCATCCCGGACATGGGTTATATTTTCTCGCTTGGCAGATATGTCGGGTTCGGCCGCCTCACGGAGTATTTGATGCTGAGCAAATTGCTGACTGTGGACAAAGCATATGAAATGGGCCTCGTCAACGTCGTAACTACGAAGGAAAATCTGCATACCGAGACGTTGGCGCTCGCAAAAAAACTAGTGGTTCTTCCCCATGACGCTGTCGCGCTTACAAAAAACCTCATAAACCAGACGGTGTTTGCCGGTTTGGATCAATGTCTGGACAGAGAAATTAAATATCAGGATCTTCTATCGAGATCCGACAATTACTCTGAGGGAGTGGAAGCGTTTCTCGAGAAGCGCCCCGCGATATTCAACAGGCAGGAAGCGCCGCCCTCGCCCGCGATATAACCAGTTTGAGCACCAGGCGTTTTATTCTTCGCGTTGCGGGCCGGGCGCGGCGCTTCCTGCCGGGATCTCTGCTGGCCGATGAGTCGACGGAGACGCTGATGCCTCTGCGGCGATAACATTGAACGCTGGCTGTCGTTGATAGCTCCGGCGATCCTCTCCGCTCTCCTATTTCCGGGGCTGTTATTTGATGATTCTTCGGGAGCGCCATGATCCGGAACGCGTTCATGCTGGCCGCCATTCCTGCCTTCATAGCGGCGCGGATGACAAAAAGCCTGTGCGTGACGGCGGTTTCTGGGATGGCATGCACGGCCTTACTCAGGCTGCTGTGACGCCGTTAAAACTGCTAGTATAAAATGATCGCGACGAATCCGTCGCAATCGGAAGGTAGGGAAGTTTTTATGAAGACAAGCGTGCGCAACAATTATGAAGGTACGATAATGAGTGTCCGCCACGGTATGGTAAACGACGAAGTTGAAATATTGCTCAATGGATGCGATATGAGGATAACGTCGATAGTATCCAGCACATCGAGCAAATCCATGGGACTCGCGACAGGTAAACAGGTGGTCGCCATCATCGATGAAGAATTAGTGATTCTGGTGAGCGATCACTGCGGCGTCAAATTCGCATCGAACAACAATTTTCAGGGAACTGTCCTCACAATAAAAGAGAGCGGCGTCGTCACCGAGGTCAATTTGCTGTTGAAAGGCGGAAAGCCTATCACGGCCATCGTCGCCACCGAGGCCGTGCGCGACATGGACATTAAAACCGGAGACACTGTGACCGCGCTGATAAAAGCCACAATGGTCTTTCTCGGGATTAAAGAATAGCGAAATGTCGTAAAAAGGAGTATAATTGCCGCCATTATCTGGAATGTTTCAAACCGTTGTTGAAGAGATGGAGGCGAAGGGCTGTGTCTGGTTTTTTCCCCGTTTTGAAGATTGAAGATTTTATATTGAGGGAACTAATGGACGACGATATTGACGCCATAAGCCGCATTTGGGGAAGCCCGAACGTGACCGAAAAGATGTCGAGCGGCCCTCTCTCTCACGATGAATCAGTGCAGATGCTCTATGTGCTCCGTTCTCTCTGGGAAAACGACGCGGGAATCCGATGGGGAGTCGAGCGCGAAGGATGCCTCATCGGGACATGTGGATTTCACAATCTCAACAAGGGAGTGCGGAGGGGAGAACTGGGCTATGAATTGGGCTACGAGTTCTGGGGACGCGGTTACATGCGGCGGGCGCTTCGTCCGGTTCTCGACTATGGTTTCAATATAATGAGATTCGAGCGTATAGAGGCCTTCCTGAATGTGGACAACGACCGTTCCGCCGGCCTCTTGAAAAAAATCGGGTTCAAACTGGAAGGCACGCTGCGGGATTACGCGCTCTCTCCCAAAGGGCTGATAGATCAGAACTGTTTTTCCCTGCTCAAGAGAGAATGGAAGGAGCAGTGATCCCTGAAATTATATGAATGCGGATTTGTATCGCCGATAATGAACCCGGGCTATATGTGAGGTACGTCATCACGGTAAAAATCGGGAGAAAGCGGCGAGCTTCCCGCTATGCCGCGCGAGTCGGAATGATCCAAACTCTGCGCTCCAGACATTGTTCATTTTCTTTTATCTGCGGCTAACGTACCGCCAATAGCGAAGTTCTCTTGAGACATTTCTTTAATATCAGCCTCGCCTGTTCTGCCTTTACATTAAGACACTCACATGGAGGGAATATTTCAGCTATGTAATAACTGTGGCCCCGAAGGGCCACAGGCTGCGCGGCTGATGATGGGCCCTACTTCAACGCCTCCTTCAGCGCTTCCACGTTGCGCGTCATTATATTGAGATACGTCAGACCGCTCTCGAAATCGTCCTTGGTGATGTTATGGCTCGCGTGCAGCAGGAGCTTTTTCGCTCCGGTCGCTTCGCAAATAGTGTCGGCTATTTTTTCGTTCGACAGTTCGATGTGGAAAACGACCGGGATTTTCTCGGCTTTGACCTTGTCTATCAGAAAAGCTACCGTTGAGGCGCTTGCCTCCGTTTCGATTGAACATCCGGGAAACGCCGCGAAGTATTTCAATCCATAGGCGTCCGCGAAGTAACGAAACGGGAAGCGATCGCCGAATACCAGAATTTTCCTTGCGGCGCCCTTAACGACATCCCTAAACGCCGCGTCCAGCCGATTCAGTTCGCCCAAATAGGCCTCGGCGTTGTTTTTATAGACGCCGGCATTGGACGGATCGACCTCGATCAAGGTGTCGGCGATTTTACGGACGATTTTCCCGGCGTTTGCGGGGGACGTCCAGACGTGCTCGTCATACTCATCCTCGTGCTCGTGTTCCTCTCCTGTTTCCTCTTCCTCTTCTTCCTGCATTCCTTCGACTATCTCCTCCTCGACCGCGTCCACGCAGTCGAGCATGGAAATTATACTCATCTTCGATGTATCCATTGATTCCAGCACCCCGTCGACCCATTCATCCGATTCTCCTCCGCCGTATATGAATATGTCGCAATTTTGAATTTTCAGTATGTCCTGTGGCGTCGGATCGTAAGAGTGGCTTTCCGTGCCGGGCCGAAGGAGCATTGTCAATTCGGCCTTGTCCCGTGCGATCGCGCGGGTAAAATCATACTGCGGGAAAATGGTAGTTACGACGCTCGGCTTTTTATCCGCGTTCGCCGCCTCGCCGCAGAAAGAGAACGCGGCCGCGGCGAGCAGCACCGATAACATCAGCAGAAACAACTTTTTCATGATAAACCTCCATTTTATGTCAGGGATCTTATGATAATAAATCAGCATTCCTTTAAAGAATCGTTCCATAAACGCGATCTCTTGACATATCACCTGTTCAATTGGATTTTAAGCGCAATCAGCGTGTGAAGGTCCTTACGGGGGCAGGCGGGCTTGAAATTATGAAGGGCGATATATACCGCGTAAAATGGGAAAACAGCGAATCTGGCCGCTGTGTCGAGATGGCGGAACACGCCATGCGCGGAGGCGATCCGCGCGCATAACGGACAAGCATCCCCCTCGCAGCCGCTATCGTGATCATGCCATGCGTGAATTAAGCTGAACGCGGCTAAAATAACCGAGGAGGCGATAAAGAACGTACCCAGCGACAGCAAAAAAATTTTCCCGGGAGTTCTTCGCCCGCGCCGCGTTTCCAAGCCGCATGCTGTCCTTTGAATTGGCTGAGAACGCCGCGCTGTTTTCATTTCCGGCTGCCTGTGTCTTTAATCTTTCCTCAAACAATCGGCGCATTTGCCGTAAAAAACCACTCTGTTCCTGTCGATCAGAAACGAGTGTTCCGCGTAAACGTGTTCCGGGATCTCGTTGAGCATATCGCAGCGCAGATGTACCAGCGTGCCGCAGGCGTCGCACTTCAGATGAAAATGCCCGGCGCAGTCTTCGCCGCTGGCGATGTATTGATAGCAAGCGCAGGAAACGCCTCCGATAAAATATTTCCGCACTTTGCCGCTCCCAGTCAACTTGTCCAGATGTCTGTAGACGGTAGTGAGACCGACGGAAGACCCCGTTTTGCCGAAATACTCGGCAATCTGGGCGGCGGTGACGTGCGTTTCTCCGAGCGACGCCATGTATTCCAATATCGCCTTGCTTTGAGCTGTGTTATACCTTCTCGGACGGCTCACGACATTCCTCCGGGCAGTAATTTGAAAAGCGTTTTCAAATTATCATATTCTCAAATATCCGTCAATATGGAGGAAACGCGGATTGATTCGCCCAAACGACATTTTGCGGTTCAAGATCACGGGCGCCGCAAGGATTTTAATCTTTACCCTTCAAACCTCTAACGATGAATCAGCCTTATGGAGATGCCTCCGTCCTGATATGCATGCGCTCCGCAATTCCTGTTGTTCTGCCAAACCGGCGAATTGCAGGTATTTTCACCCTTGTCGTGCTCAGAACGAATATTATAGAGTTATAATAGGTATCGGATTTTACTGCAAATGAAGGTCGGTTAATTTGTACGGCGTAGGGAGAGCGCGATAAGTTGCACGTGTGAGGGAGTGATTTCATGCTGGACGCGACATACGAGAAATGGATAATTCCACAATACGTCGATTTATTCTCGATTCAATTTGAAGGCGGCGACGGAAAATCACCCGAAACCGCGTACATCATATCCAAACCTGTACACATGATGAAGCTGTCGGAGGCTGTCTGTAACGGTATTACATATGAAGGCGTCCACTTCAGACTCGCGTGTGACATAGATCTCGGCGACACGGTCTGGCAGCCGATAGGATATTGTTCCGGCCCGTTCGATAAACGCGAATTTTCCGGCATATTTGACGGAGCGGGATTCGCGGTTAAAAATTTTCACATAGAAAACCAGGGCTCCAAAAGCGCGGGATTGTTTGGATATATCGAATACGCCGTCATTAAGGACTTGTATGTCCTCAACTTCAAGATATCCAGCGGGGATTCGGTCGGAGGCATTACCGGCTATTCTGAAACCAGCACGATAACGGGTTGTTACTCGGACGGCGCTGTAAATTCCAGTTCCCCGCACATCGGAGGGCTCGTCGGCTTGGCATGTAACAGCGTTATCACGAACAGCGTATCGGTATCCTCCATCACGGTTTACGACGGCAATGTATCGGGCGGTTTTTGCGGATACGCCTACAATGGGGCAAAAATTTACAACTGCGAGGCCCGCGGGCAGTTGAAGGCTTTGTCAGTCGGAGAGGCGGGAGGGTTTGTCGGTTCCGTCAAGGACAGCGCTATATCCACCTGTAATTCAAGCGTCGAAATAATCACTTCCAATTGCGGTAACGTGGGCGGATTCGGAGGGTTCATCCGCAATTGCCGCGTCGATTTGTGCAAGGCAGGCGGTAACGTAAACGCCCTTAACGACGAGACCAACGCGTTAGTGGGAGGATTCGCGGGATTTACCAACAGCATCGTTACCCGTTGCATAGCGACCGGCAACATCACCAAAAAGGGAACCATCGGGGCAACGGGAGGTTTTGCCGGATACATCATGAGAGGCTCCATCAGCCTGTCCTATTCGTGCGGCAGCGTCATGGGCGACGGCTCGATAGGCGGGTTCGTGGGTTCAGTAAACTGCGCCGGCGAAACCCCGACGAGCATAGAAAATTGCTATTGTATCGGGGCGGTCACTACGGAAGACAGCAAATCAACGGCCGGGGGCTTCGTCGGGCACGTGTGGCGTCAGAGCGGAAATGTGGTGATTTCAAACTGCTATTCGTTCGGCCCGCTCTCGCAAAAAGTAAAGGGATTTACCACAAAAGAGTCCCTGGGCAATATCGTAGACTGCATATGGCGCCGAGACGACAACGGCATTAACGAAGACAACTCGGACGGAAGAGGCATCCAATCGTTTACTACCGAACAATTCTCCGATCCGGGCATGTTCGGTGGCATGGGATGGAATATCTACGATTCGGAAAGTATATGGTCATACTCGGACGAAACCGGCCTTCAGAGACCGCACCTGAACGGCCTGCCCGTAATAAACGAAACTCAGTGATTGCGCCGCCGGCAAAAAACGCTGTGTCTATGACCCTGTGAGTAGGTGATATAGATGAAGTACGAGTGGGACGAAAGCATAAAGATAGGATATCCCGAAATAGACGAGCAGCACCGGCAGTTATTCGCCGCTTTCAATGAGTTTCTGGACGCATGCGGCGAAGGCCGAGGTCATTCGGAAATCGTGAAGACCATGGAATTTCTGAGTGAATACGTAATCAAACATTTCATGGATGAGGAAAGAATACAAAAAGAGAACGGCTATCCGGATTACCATCAACACAAACGTTATCACGAAGAATGTAAAATAATGGTTATAAGCCTGAAATCCAATTTCTTGCGGGAAGGCCCGACTGCCGCCGTAATTTCCAGAATACAGTCGAGTATTGGAGACTGGCTTTTGAATCACATCAAAATAGAGGATATGAAAATAGGCGAGTATATAAGAGCCAGGGAAAGATTATACAAGGAGATTCAATTGCGGCAGGCGTTGAAAAACGGCGCCGGACAGCCCCTGACGTCAGGTTGATTTTTACGGCGGCCCATGTTACCGTTATCGGATAAAAAAATAGCGCGGATGATCGGACGAGCCGTCGCTGATTTTTCTATGATACGAGATGGCGACAGAATAGCCGTCGGTTTGTCGGGTGGGAAAGACAGCGCGTTTTTGCTTAGTTCGCTCTGTTGTCTGCAAAAAAAGAGCCCTGTCAGTTTCACGATCGAGGCCATAACGGTCGACCCCACAGAGGGGCGAGACGTTACGTCTCTTTGCGCTTTCACAAAATCCTGCGGAGTGACCCACAGGGTGATACGCTACCCTATCTTCCAAATTCTGGAAAAATCCGCGGCCGACTCTCCATGCAGCCTGTGCGCCAACCTGCGGCGAGGTATTCTCGCCTCGAACGCCGCGGAGGATGGCTGTACATCTCTGGCGTTGGGACATCACAGAGACGATGTCGTCGAAACTGTGTTTCTGAATCTGATGTATGGAGGAAAATTCCGCTGCTTTCATCCCAATATCCTGATGACACGTTCCGGAGTGAGAGTGATAAGGCCTCTGGTATACGTACCTGAAACGGCGATCAGGGAACAGGCGGAAAAACTGAACCTGCCGCTCGTCAATTTCTGCTGCGGATACGAAGCGTCGTCGATGAGAGCTTACGTAAAAGTAAACTTAAGAAGGCTGTCGAGGAAAGCTCCTCTTCTGCCGAACAACATCCTGCACGCGCTGAAAAACATGAAATATCGCGACGGCTGGGCGCTGTAAACCGATAATCACGAAACTGCAGTTCGGCGGACAGACCGAACGGAAAGGATTAAATAAAAATATGTCGAAATTTCGAATAATTTTACCGATGTTGACGTTTTTCGTTCTTCTTTCCGCGGACGCGGCCGGCGGAGATGAAACTATCAGAGCCCGCGCTTTGTTCACAGGAGACATCATGGTACATCAGGAACAGTTAGCTGCCGCGCGGAACGGGACGTCATGGGATTTCAAACCGCAGATTCGAAGGACGCTGCCGCTTTTCTGGAACTCGCTCGCAATCGGCAACCTAGAGACCGTTTTCGCCGGGAAAGGTAAAAATTTTTCCGGGTATCCGGCGTTCAACACTCCCGACGAACTGACAGGCGCGCTGAACTATCTCGGAATCGACATAGTGACGCTTGCGAACAACCATATTCTGGACAAGGGGCTCGCCGCGGCGGCCCGCACGACGAAAATCCTTGACGAAGCCGGGATTTTCTGGACGGGGCTCGCCTCGCAGGACGATCTGGATGAGCCGTTGGTTGTGGAGTACGCCGGCCTTAGGTGGGGATTCGTCAATTACTCCTACGGAAGCAACATCCGGAGGACTGCAGTCAGTTCCGACGATCTCACGCTGAACTACATATCGAACAACGCGGTCATATCGGGACTGAAAAGAGTGATGTCGTACTCGCCCGATGTAACGGTGGCGTGCTTGCACTGGGGAAATGAATATCAGTACACGCCTACGAAACGCCAAAAAGAGGTGGCGGCCCTGTGTCTCGAAAATGGGGCCAGTATAGTGATAGGGACGCATCCTCACGTTCTTCAGCCCATAGAGATAACAAGTTCCGACAGATACGCCGTCGTAGCGTACTCGCTCGGCAACTTCATTTCATACCAGCGTACGAAACCGCGGGAACGCAGCGTGGTTCTGGCTGTTGACGTCGAGAAAGAGCCCGGGGGACGGGCCGGTATATCCCGCGTATCGGTGGCTCCGACATGGGTATCGTCGAAAAACTACTCAGGAAAGCGGAACATAGAGACTGTGTACGCCGGCGAAGGCGGGCCGTTCAACCACGCGGGGCTCCCGGAGGGCGAACTGGCGTCTGCCCGGGCCGCCGGGCAGGCTGTGCTTGAATTTCTCGGCGCTGATGATGAACCCGACGAAGACGGATTTTATACAATATGGGACTCCGCATCCCCGGACAAATACCCCAAGAGCAGGCGCAAAACACCGGAATGAGCTGAAACTCAAGGAGGATGGACATGCGGAAAATTGCCGTTACCATAGCGCGAGAGTACGGTTCGGGAGGACGGATAATCGGTCGGGATCTGGCCGATGAACTCGGTTTCGCCTTTTATGACAAGGAGCTGATTTCGCTTGCGGCCGCGGAAAGCGGATTTCATGAGGATTTCATAAAAACCATGGAGAACAGAAAGGCGTCCGGTTTTCTGTACAACATCTACATGACATACAACGAGCTTCCGATACAGGAACAGGTTTTCATAGCCCAATCCAACATAATAAAGGACATCGCCGAGCGCGAATCCTGCGTAATAATCGGCAGATGCGCGGATTACGTCCTGTCCGGAACGGAGAGCTGCGTCCGAATTTTCATCCACGCGCCGCTCGAATGGAGAATCGAAATGGTAAGAGACCAGTACAAAGAAGGCCTCGGCGATTTGCGCTGCTGTATCCGCAGGCAGGACAAAGACCGCGCGGCGTACTACAACTTCTTCACCCAGCAAAAGTGGGGACATGCGCAGAACTACCACCTTTGCATCGACAGCAGCGTAGGGATTGCCCCCTCGGTCGAACTGCTCAAAAAATACGTTGAAGAATTCGCCGGGCAGAACTTCTGATAATGAATATCAAGCCGCTGACTGAGCTTCTTGGCTTTGAGCAACTAAAAAACATGAAAATCTGGCGCAAGAAATTTGCGTCCTGCGAGTTGCGCGTGGACTTTGCAAATGAGCAACTAATCTATCCCGAAGCGCAGGGTTTTACCGTGAATGAACGTCAGACTTGCAATTTTAGCGCGCCTGAAAATTTTGTCGTGTTCGAGTGCGTTTATCGCCTGTTGTCAAAAGGATATAAGCCGCAGCATATTGAACTTGAACCAAAATGGAAACTCGGTCATGGGCCGAGCGGCGGCAGGGCTGATATTCTCGTAAAGGACAACAAAAGGAAAGCTTTTCTAATCATCGAGTGCAAGACCTACGGCGGCGAATTTGACGGCGAGTGGCGGGAAATGCTACTCAACGGCGGGCAGTTGTTTTCGTACTTTCAGCAAGTACAATCCACGCAGTATATTTGCCTTTATGCGTCGGACATCATAGACGGCGTGTGTGTCTACAACAGCAATATCATTGCGGTGAAAGACAATCCCGAATACCTGAAATCAATGAAAAAGCCATTGTCGTTTGCGAGCGCGTCAGACGTGCGAGCCCTGTTTTCCGTGTGGCGCGATACTTACAAACAGGAATATGAAACGCAGGGCATTTTTGAGAACAGTGTAGGCGCGTATGAAATCGGCAAGGCGAAGCATACCGCCGACGACTTGCAGGAAATCAGCCACGACGATATTCAAAAGAAGTACCACGCATTTGCGACGATACTTCGCCAACATAATGTATCGGGGCGCGAAAACGCCTTTGATAAACTCGTCAATCTGTTCCTTGCCAAAATCGTGGACGAAACGCAGAATCCCGACGAATTGTTGTTTTACTGGAAAGGCGTTGCCTTTGACGATTATTACTCTTTGCAGGACAGAATACAGCGGCTCTACCGCGATGGTATGCAGAAGTTTCTCGGTGAGATTGTTACTTATATCGACAACAGCGCGATAGAAAACGCTTTCCATCTTTTCAAGAATGACCCTGACGCAACACGCGAAACGATACTTGACTACTTTCGACAGTTGAAGTTCTACACCAACAACGACTTTGCTTTTTTGGACGTACACAATGAGCAGTTATTTTTCCAGAACGCGGCGATACTGCTGAAAATCGTCCGTATGCTCCAAAATATCAGATTGAAAACACAGGAACAGAATCAATTCCTTGGCGACTTGTTCGAGGGCTTTCTTGACCAGGGCGTAAAACAGAGCGAGGGGCAATTCTTTACGCCTACGCCGATTGTGAAGTTCCTCGTGTCCTCTTTGCCTTTGGAAACGCTGATAGCGGAAAACGCCGAACCGCTGAACGTAATCGACTATGCTTGCGGCGCGGGGCATTTCCTCAATGAGTACGCGACGCAGATACGGGCATACCTTGAACCCGAACGGCTATATGAATACTATGGGCGCGTCGTCGGCATCGAAAAGGAATATCGTCTATCCAAAGTAGCGAAAGTGTCCGCTTTCATGTACGGGCAGGACAATATCCAAATTGTCTATGCCGACGCTCTCGCGGCAGGAATGGACAAGAACGGCACTTACAATGTGCTTATCTCAAACCCGCCGTACAGCGTAAAGGGCTTTCTTGAAACGCTGTCCGATGAAGAACGCGAAGCGTTTGAGATAACAAAGGTCATCAACAACAAAAACATTATCACGAACAACTCAATCGAGGTGTTCTTTGTCGAACGCGCCAAACAACTACTCGCCCCGAACGGCGTTGCGGCTATCATCTTGCCGTCCTCTTTGCTCTCCAATAGCGGCGCAATCTATACCAAAGCGCGGGAGATAATACTGCAACACTTTGATATTGTCGCAGTCGCTGAAATGGAAAGCGGCACATTCGGAAAAACAGGAACAAACACGGTAACAATGTTCCTGCGGCGAAAAGCGGAAACTCCGTCGCTTGCGGAGCATTATCGGAATCGCGTTGAAGCATGGTATGGCGGCAACTTTGACTTCGACGATGTCTTTGAGGATTCGGAATTGCTGACGGCATACTGTGAACACGTCCAACTTGATCGCGATACTGTCATTGCTGATGACAAGCACAAGGAAAAACTGTATTATTTCATGCTAGCGTTATCCAATCCGCAAGATGTTGTCGTGGTGAAATCGCCCGCTGGCACTAATGAAAGCAAAAAGTTCCTCGGCTACGAGTGGAGCAACCGAAAAGGCTCGGAGGGAATCAAGTATATCGGCGTTGGCGCAGATGATGACGAGGACGACAAAACTCTTTCCCGCTTGAAAGGCATAAGACGAATCAATACGCCGTTGTTCAATCCGAATGACCTTGCGGACGCAAGTAAAATCAACAGCATTGTCCGCGCCAATTTTGCGGGAATTATCGCGTCTGAAAGCGAGTTTGTAACGCGCCATCGCCTTGTCGATATGCTTGATTATTCGGGCGCGAAATTTGAAAAGCAGATTAGCCTGACTGCCGCAAAGGTGGCAGAGATTGAAAGCACGTTCCCGCTTGAAGCTATTAGCACCCACTTTGAGTATTCAAGTACGCGAATAGAAAGTGCCAGCCTTATTGTTGATAACTATGTTGGCGTGGACAACATGATACAAAACAGAGGCGGCAAGCGCCCATCTGATTTTGTGCCGCAGGAAAGGGCTGTCACAAAGTATATTCTCGGTGATGTTCTGTTATCTAATATTCGTCCTTATCTGAAAAAAATATGGCTGGCTGATACAACGGGCGGTTGCTCCAATGATGTATTGGTTTTGCACCCACTCGATGACGTTGTGCAAAGCAAATACCTCTATTATGTGTTGTCGCAGGACGCTTACTTTCAATATGTCATGCAGTTCAAAAAGGGCGTGAAAATGCCGCGTGGTGATAAAGACAAAATCATGCAGTACAAAATACCAATACCGCCACGCGACATTCAAGAGAAAATCATTGCGTCGTGCGAGGCCGTTGATGGGGAATACAGCCGCACTCGCATGAGCATTGACGAGTATCGCAGGAAGATAGAAACCCTATTTGCAGATATGGAAATAATTACCACGCGGGATATCAGTCTGAATGATTCCCGCCTGTTCATTCTTTCAATCGGCAAACGTGTTCTTGATTCGCAGCTTGTGTCTGATGGCGAAGTGCCTGTATACAGCGCAAATGTCTATGAGCCGTTCGGGTATGTCGACAAGCGACTGATAACAGATTTTCAAATCCCGTCTGTCCTGTGGGGGATTGATGGCGATTGGCAAGTAAATTATCTTCCTGCTGACATTGAGTTTTACCCGACAGACCATTGCGGCGTTTTGCGCGTTTTGACCGATGAAGTCAATCCTCGCTGCCTTGCATGGGCGTTAGAAAAAGCAGGAAGCGAACGCGGTTTTTCGCGGACGCTCCGCGCTTCAATAGACAGAGTGAAACGGTTGAATGTGAAATTGCCGCCCATTGAAAAGCAACAGGAAGTTGCGGAAGAAGTCATCGCGTTGGAAGCGAAAATTGCCGCCGCGCAATCCACGCTTGCCAGTCTTGATGGTAAGTTGCAGGGCGTGTTGGACAGCTATTTGCAGTAAACTGTGATTCTTGCCATATTTTCTACCAACATAATAGAATATCCGAGACAAAAAGCAAGGGATTTCTTTTTAAAAAACCACTAATTCCATTTCTATTTCATCAAGGCATTAATTATCCAAGGCCATGAGGTAATGGAGCGTGTAATCTCCGGAGAGTTTTCAAGTTTGAAAAGCTCCTTGGCCAAGTGATCCTCCAAAGTTTCGATGCTAGAAAATACGCGGCTGCGGAATCCTTTTC
>JAISYN010000199.1 GCA_031269915.1 Synergistaceae bacterium | reverse complement strand
TCTATTTGTTGTGCCCACTCGCTACAATTTCGTACACAGCCTTGACGTGGACGTTTTATGTCTTCTCTCCTATGTATCATCTATTTAGATTGACACCAATGAGTGCTTGTGTTAGGTTTATTTCACTGCTATTATGTAATCGAAATGCCCTTATCGACGGAGGTATAAATACTATTATGTTAAAACTTCTCAAGGTATTGTGCGTGTTTTTTGTAATGGCGTCATGTCTCGCTCATGCGGCTGATGGCATAAAACCCAAAGGCGGATGGAAAACGGTTCAAGTGGAAAGCCACGCTACTATTTATGACGGGGCGAAAAATACGGCGAGAAAACACGCGAGGACCGCGGCGGTGCAATATGCGCTTGAAGAGGCCATTGGCCCACTGGTCGGCATAACTTCCCGAGTGAGGGAGTCGAACCTGGTATCGACTCTCGCCGACAAGATATTTTCTCAGGCGACCGGTATCGTCAAGGATTTCAAAATTACGCGGGAATGGGTCGAAGACGGCACACTGTACATATCAGCCGCGTGCAGGGTATCGGAAGTGGCGCTCGATGGGGTTCTGGGGCCTGTCATGATAGATACGCTGGGCAATCCGAGGATCATGATACTGATAGACGAAAGGATAGGGGACAAGCCCTCGTTTTCGTCGATAACAGAGAGCGAGACATTGAAAGTCTTCGAGAAAGCGGGATACGCGATTGTCAAACCACCTTCCACGGCGTCTGACATCAGTGCGGCGAGAAAGTCGCGGGATATGAACTTCCTGAAAGAAATAGCGAAAAAATACGGGGCAGACGTGCTGGTACGCGGCGAAGCTTACGCATCCTCCTTCGCGAGGCAGAAGATCGAGGGAATCGACATATATGGGGTAAATAGCAGGGTACAGTTGACGGCGGTTCTGAGCAATACCGGTTACAACTTGGGTTCCGACAGTGTCGAAAAGAAGACCAAAGGGATTTCAGCCGAGGACGGGGCGGTGAAGGGCTTTCGGGCCGCATCGCCGGCGGCCGCGCGGAACATAGTATATAAAATCGCGTACGCTCTTGCCAGCGGACTTGAGGGCGCTATTCCCGGCCGCACGGTTAACGTGAAAATCACCGGCGTTTCGAGCAGAAACGCTCAGGACATCAATGTACTGCTTCAGGAGGCTGACGGCGTTACGTCGGTCTATTTCAGAGGGTACTCGGACAGGACTGTGACGCTCGACGTCATTTCCGACAAACCGGCGGAGGAAGTTGCGGCGCTGCTTTCGGACAACGGAGTCGAAGTGGACACCATCGCCTTCGATATTGTCGAAGGACATTGGATATCGGAGGATTGAGAGAATGCCGAAGTGTATATGGAAACCGTTTTTTTTCGTTGTATTGACGGCTTTGCTGTCGTGTTTCGCGGAAGCGCGCCCCGCCTGCGCGGTTCTGCCGAAAAAAGGGGCTATCGCGGTAATAGTCACCGGACCGGCGCAATATCTGCAGACCGCGGACGCGATCATCAGCAAAGGCTTGATAGCGCGCGGTTACAAAATCGTGGACAATGCCACACTCGAAAAGATCAAGCGCGACAAAGCCGCGAGGTTAGCGCTGGATGGGAACGTTGAGGCGATATTGCGCCTCAGCTCGCAATATAAATACAGCGTCCTGCTGAAAGCGACGATATCTGATTTGCGGACGGTGCGTGACGAATTCGGTTTTTACAAGGGCACGGCGATTTTGGACGTGACCGCGATCGCGTCGGACGCGTCGATAATCTTCGCTGACTCCATATCTAAAAGCAAACCGGGACACACTCAGCAGGACGTCATACGTGCCTCCCTGGAACTCGCCGCAAATTCCGCGGTCGAAAAAATGACTGACTAATATAAGGAGAGTGAAGTAAAATGTTGAATCTTTGGAAAGCATTGCTGATCGCTTTTATACTCACGGTATTTATGGGTGTATGTTACGGCCGCGCGGAGGCCGCCGATGACAGGGTTCGGCTCGGCATAACCGTTTACGCCAACGAGAGGAAAAACGGAATAAACGAACAGGACGCCCAGATAATCACGAACGCGTTGACGGACGGCCTCGCCGGGACCAGAAACGTGAGGATTTACGAACGCCGGCAGATAGACGCGGCATTGGAGGAACTCCACAAGGGCGGAACCGCGATCATTGACGAGAGCACGGCTGTCGAAGTGGGGAAGATGGCGGGTTTGCAGTTTATTCTGACAGCCTCCATGACCTCATTGGGACGGACGGAAAACACCAGCAGCATGATCATAATCAAGGGAAGCCAGACGACGGTGGAGGAGAGTCTGGAGGTAAATATACGCATGATCGACGTGGAAACCGGTGAGGTGAAGCTGTCGATGTCGCAAGAGGGCTCCGCGAAGGAAACGTATACCAATATCGGCGGTTTATCGTCCTCGAAGGCTTCCGGAGCGCTTCGGACCAAAGCTGTCAGGAACGCGATGCCAGAACTGGTTCGCAGGATACGCAACGAATTATCGTCGTATACAGTACAGGTTCCAAGCTACCAACCAGCCAGCCGGCCGGCAACAGGCGGCGAAATTTATTACGCGCCGGCGGAAGGGCTGGATTTCGACCCAAACGAGTCAGATCAGGCAAAAGTGATAGAAACATACCCGATATCGCCGGGAGAGCGAAACATGTTGATCATTGGTCACAATAACGCTTACACAAAGTATAAAAACCGCAAATACAAAGAAGCTTACACGGCATTCATGTCACTGGCTGACGATTACGCCGGAAATTACCTTGCGGCTTATTGGGCGGGACAGTCGGCGCTCATGCTCAAGCAAAAATCTTACGCCAGGGAGTATTTCGAGCGAGCGATCAAGATAAACCCCGGTTACGTTCCGGCGAGAAGGGCTTTGGAGAAATTATAAACCAAATGGAAAACCTAAAAAGGGAGGCTATAGTTATGAGGAAAATCTTGGTATTTGCGATTATATGCTTCGTATGTTTTTTTACCGGAATGTCATTTGCGGCGGGGATTTCGACGGACGATATCGCCATCAAAACGCCGGCTCAGACGGTGAGCGAGGATCAAAAAGCTGCGCTGCGGGAGGTCAAGCAGCCGGACAAAGTGAAGGTAACTCCCCCTGATGACGTAATCATCGCTCCGACAGTGGAGGCCGCCAGTGCGAACGACGCGCTTAACACTGTGCTTGACTCTTTCGTCAAGACACGTACCGAGGGATACCGCGACGTGGAATTTCCAGGCGGATTCGGCGTGGCGGCGACAGGCATCGCCTTATATGACGTCATACCGAACAACGCGGTGGCTTCCCGGATATCGAAAAGGCAGGCGTACGCCATCGCTTATCTGAGCGCGAAAAACTTGATGACGGCATGGGCGGAGGGGCAAATTCTGAAATTGCGGCAACTATCGGGCAATAGGCAGACTTCTGTGTCGGATAACAACGATAATTTAAACAACATACTGGAAAAATGGCATGTCTTCATGGAGATAGGAGTCGAGGGTGTCATTCGCAGGCATACGGTGTATGACGTTTATGACGATCCTTTGAGCCCGCGCGTTTACGTGACGATAATGTCGTGTCCCGTACTTTGGGGAGTCAACGAACGCCCGGCCGCGGAAACGGTAGCCGCGTCATCCATAATATCGGGCCTGGACACCGTATTCACGGAGATAAACAACAAGATAACCACACCGATCGGCGGCAAGGCCGTCTTCATTCCAGAAACTGGAGAGCTGGCGTACGTGGGATACGGCAGCGAGGTCGTGAGAACGAACGAAAATCCCGCGGCTTTGGCGCGATTGGAGCTGAACGCCGAACGCATAGCGAGGATGAGGGCGCAGGTCAGCCTGCTCAATATGATACTGCCGAACGAGAGGCTGAAAGGCGATATGTCGTTGGATGATCTCACGCTCAGGAGCATTCAGGATATCGAGGAGGCCGCCAGCGGCGATGTTACGGCGACGACCGACGCGACGTCTTTTCAAAGAATACAGCAGCAAAAGGATCTGTTCCATAACAGCCAGGAATTCAAGATGTGCGTAGACGCGGCGAACTCAGGCAAACTACCCCCTGGTGTGCAGCAAAAATCCTGGCTCGACGACGGCAGGGAATTTGCGTACGCGGTTGCGATTTATATCCCCAGCCATACGTACAAGATCGAGTCGAACAAACCGGCGAAGTGAGGAAATGTCGAAGTGATGTTTCGCCGCCGGTTGGTTGACAGTATGCGGAGGAAGCGTTTAGAGGTGTTTTGGCGTGCCTTGCGCGCGTTTTCCCTGTTGGCTGGAATCGCGGCCGTACTCTTGTCGAATGTGTTTTCCGCCGGCGCGACGACGGCGGAAAACACGGCGATAGCGAAAGATTTCGTAGAGAACGCCGCGATTCCGGAAGATGAACGCCGTGTGATTTTGGAAAGCTTGGCCGAGACGGCGGGGTCTGAAACCGAATGGATGATCGAAAACGCCGACGCCGTCTATGTGGCGGTATTGCGCCCGATAAAGACCGGTTCCAGTCCGGGGATGCAAGTCCGCATGGAGGAAAACGCGCGAAAAATCGCGCAGATCGAGGCAACCCGTCTGCTATACTTGCGCGCGCTGCCTCGGGAGTGGGAGTCGCGCTACGCGCGCAGGGACGCGGTAGCTGAAACCATGATTAAATGGGATGCCGGCAATCCCGGAGGCCGTCAGCTAAAAATGAATTTTTCGCTCTCTTACGTTTCCGGGGGATGGGCTTTTGCCGTTGCTAAAACGCGCGCGGACGTTTTGAGCGAACTGAGTCTGAGAATAGAGGACGAAGGGCCGGCGTTCGATCGCGCGTACTGCGACGAGATAGCTCCGAGAGCCAGGGAACTCTTCGTGAAGAAACGGTACGCGGAAGCGCTGCCTTTTTACAAAGAGATTCGCGGGTTTGATGGGGGCGCCATTTCAGATTATCTCGATCTCGCGGATTGTTTTTTCGCGGCCGGCGACGCGAATAGCGCCGTGTTGTCGGCTCTGGAAGCGGTGGCGCGGTTCGGCGAGTCGATGGACAGCTTGATGGTCGAGCGCGCGGCGGACGTTTTGTTCGAATCGGGAGACGAAGAACACGCGGCGGAATTTTACAGATTGTCTTGCGAAAAGCTGCATTCGGAGCAGCAGACATTGATTGTTTTTGTCGAACCCCTCGCTTTGTGAAAGGTATATCACCACATGACGTCCACGGCGGATTTTATGCGGATAGCGCGAAATATCGGCGATTTGATCGTCGGTATAAATCGGAATAAAAAAAATATCGAGGATGCTTGTATCGAAACAGAAAAAAAAGAGGCTTCACTGTATAATAGTAAAATCAGCGAGGCGAAAAAGAAATGTGACCGGGAAAAGGTGCTCCTTATCGGGAAGGGATCGCATTATCTGAACGCCAAAACGAACATCGAAGCTCACTTGAAGCATATAGACGGTGAAGAGGCGAAAATTCCCGATTACTTGAAATCCATACTTGTCGCCGGCGGCCGCAAATTACCTTACGTCGCCGGTTTCGACGAACTCAACGTAGTACATTACGTACGGATTCGCGACCTGATAGAAAAAATAAACGGCGATACGGTATACGCAAAACTGAAAAGGGCGCTTGCCAAGTCTCCCAAGGGATTTCGCCTGTTACAGGCGATAGCTGATATTTTAGGCGTGCCGCCGGATAAAATAGCCGCTCTGCATGACGCTTTGCAGCGCGACGTCGCCGAGGCCATGAGCACCCTCGAAGCGGCGCGCGTATTTGTGGACGGAAAAAAAGTTTTAAATGAAAAATATCTCAAATCCGAAATGAAAAGAATTGAAAACGAGTGCGACGCGGCAATAAAACGTGCCGAAGTGACCAGAAACGACAATATCAAAAAAGCGCGAAACAAACGCGACGGTGAATTGAAAAGAGAGAATGACAGGCTCGAAAGCCCGGATAATATCAGACTTTTCAATAATTTCAACCGGGATATGAGCGATTTTTTCAAGCGATACGGCGTTTCGGGTAGGGATTTGAGCCGGTTTTCTCCGCCTACGGCGTATCCCGGAGAGTTTATGATTGGAGCGATAGAGCATTGCCTCGTTCCCTCTCCTGATCAGGAGCGCATATTGCGCGCGCGGATGCCGTTTGCTTACGGGAATGGCAAGGTTTTGCAAATTCCGCTGTGTATACCTGTAAATTCTCCTGGGAATATACTCGTCGAATACGACGGAAGCGCAAAAGATACCGTCATGAGCGGCGTTCAGAGCATGATATTGAAGATATTCAAGTTCATGCCGATGTTTTCGTACAACATCATATACATAGACCCGAATGACAGAGGAACTAACCTTGGCATACCGTTAAAACTAGACCGCATCCCGTCCGCACCGTCGCTCCTTCAAGTCGTCGCTTCCCCTGGGGACATAGAGCGCGTGTTTGGGGAACTGGAGGGTTTTGTCGATGAAACCACGCGTGCGATAGCCGGAATCGAATCAGTTTATAAATACAACGAGGGCAGAAAAGCGGTCGAAGCAATTCCTTATCATACGATCATCATAAACGATTTTCCGCACGGTTTTACCAATTCGTCTTTGGAAGTGCTGAAAGTGCTTCTCAACAACTCGGAAAAATGTGGAATTTCTCTCGTATTTGTCACGCGGGATGCCGCGAAAGTCCCCGACGCAGTCAAAAGAAATTTCCTCCGCATAACCGCTCAAAAGGGATGTGCGATCGTGCCTTTCGGCGGCGAGAAATACGCTTTCAAGTTTGACTCGACACCGCGACGCGAAGAATATGAAGCTTTTATCAAATCGGTCAGGAATGTTTACGACAAGGGTATTGAGATCGAAAACAGGTTCGGGAAACTGTTCAACCTGTCGCGTCCTATACCGTACAGGGATGCCGCGGAGAAGATAAAAATCCCCTTCGCGGTGGACTCGCGCGGGAAAATAATTGATTTGGAACTCGGCGGATCAAATTCCGCTCACGCCTTTATAACTGGCGACACGGGCTCCGGCAAGTCGACGGCGCTGCACTGGCTCATATCGTCAATAGCGCTGCATTACAGAGCAAGCGATGTCGAGCTGTGGCTGGCCGACTATCTCAATGTCGAATTCGCGCTGTACGTTAACAACGTCCTGCCTCACGTAAAATTTATCGGGCTCGACAAGAGCGCGGATTTCTCGTACAGCCTGCTCGTCAAGGTCCAGCGTGAATTCGAGGAAAGGCTCGAAAAGTTCAAAGCTTCAGCGGTCACGGACATTGGCGGTTACAACAGTAACATGAGGAACTCCGGCAAGCCCGTAATGCCGCGGATTTTGATCCTGATAGACGAATTTCACCTGATGTCTCAAGCTTGCGAGAGAGAGGACAAATACAAAACGATGTTGTCGAACCAGGTTAGGGAGGTACGCAAAGCGGGAATATCGTACATCCTGAGCGACCAGGCGGCCAGCAAAGGTCTGCCTGGGCTGTCCGCGGAAGCCAAAGAAATGATACGCGTGAGGATTGCCATGCGAAATTCGCCCGACGAATTGCGCGAGACTCTGGGTATAGCGCATAGCTACTATACTACTGAATTGAATTACAAGATAGATACCATGAAAGAAGGACATATGATAATAAAAAGAGTCGTGGGGGAAGATGCCGGCGCCAGAGTGATCGTCGACAGATACAAGGCGATTTTTATCGACCGGAAAGCCGGGGAACTCGCGATTACATCCAAGCACGCCTGCCGCAGGGCACAAGACGATGGTTATAACGGGGAAAGGCCATTCGTCGTCCTCAAAAAAGAGAGGACTGTGCCCGACGAGAAAGCGATCGAGGAGCACGATCGCGGAACCGGCGCGAGCCGGGATGGAGCGATACCCATACATGTTGGTACTCCGATGACGTTCGAGCCGTTTTTTTATTTCGGCTTGGAAAAGCAGTACGATAATAATCTCATAGTCGTCGGGGGGGACGACGATATCAGGATAAGCGTGCTGCTTT
>JAISYN010000174.1 GCA_031269915.1 Synergistaceae bacterium | reverse complement strand
TGGCTGAAAGGCTTCAGAGGGAAGGCGCGATTCCCTTCCCTCTTTTATTCAAAATTTGCCGCTGCCCTATTTTAGTGGAAATTTCTATATTTCAGGATCTTGCCGCAAGAGCCTTGGGCTCGGATTGTTTGTGCACCTTGAAGCGAGACAGGACATCAGTCAATGTCTCGGCGTGACGGTTCATGGCTTCGGACTGTTCGGCCACTCCCTGCGCGGCGCTGGCGGTTTCATCCGCCGCGTGACGGATGTTTGTGATTGTATCCACCATTTCCCTCGTAGACTTTGCCGCGCTGTCGATGCCGGCGGCTATCCCTTTGCTCGCCGCCGCTTGTTCCTGCGCGACGGCGGCGATGTTCTGGATGGAGTCGTTTGCCTTGTTCCTCGGTTCGAGCGTGCCGGTCAATTCTTTGTGCGCCTGCTCCGCCTGAACCAGCGTTTCGACGAGCGTGCGCCCCGCCTCCGAGGTAGCCGCTATGCTCTCGTGCGCTCCTTTCTGAAGTTCGATGATTATCCCGTCCACGTTCTGCGCGGCGCGCGCGGATTCCTCGGAAAGCTTGCGAACCTCATCCGCGACCACGGCAAAACCGCGCCCCGCCTCTCCGGCGCGCGCCGCCTCAATCGCCGCGTTGAGGGCTAAGAGGTTCGTCTGGTCGGCTATACCGGTGATGACCGACACGAAGCTGCTTACGTTCTCGACGGAGGAGACCAACTGCCGCGTTTTGTTCTCGCTCTCCTTGGCGTTCCTGTCCACGTTGCGCATGCCCGCGATCACGCCGTTCACCGTCTGAATCGCCTTGTGGGAGACGTTGGTCGTGTTGGAGATGAAATCGGCGCTCTCCGAGGCGGACTGAGCTACGGTATCCGCTCCCGCGCTCATCTCCTCTACGCCGGTGTTGCACTGCTCCAGCGCCGCGCCGTTGCGTTCGCTCAAAGCGGAGACCACGTCTATGGACGCCTTGACCTCCTCCATAGAGGCGTTTGTTTCCTCGGAAATGGTGGATAGATTGCCCGCGCTGTACGAAAGTTTCCCGGAGACGTTCACGACATGCCGCACCGTTTCCTCCTGCGCCGCTATCATGTTGGCCAAAGCCGAGACAAGGCTTCCCAGTTCATCTTTCCCCTCGTAGCGGAAGTCCTCCTTCCCGATGGTCAGATCGCCCCCTTCGGCGCGTTTTGCCATGTCGACTATCGTCGAAAGCGGCTTCGTTATGCTGCGGGAAATCAGCAAGGCGACCGCGAAGCCCGTCAGAATAGCGAGTATGGCCGCTATTATCAGGATAGTGATGCTCGAGCCCAGCGAGGACAGGTTTTCTCTGGCGAAAAAGCTGACGCTGTCCTGGCCCGCCTTCGAGGCAGCCGACGACTCGGCGCTGAGCGCCGCCACGATCGGCGCCCTCTCGGCGTCGTCTTTTTGAATAGCCTTGAAGTCGTCGACAAAAGCGAGGACGAGTTTTTTGTACTCGGGGAGCTTCTCAAGAAGTTGATCCGCTGCGTTTCGGAATCGAGCCTCCGAAAAGGCGCTTCTCACCGTCTGGATGGCTTTTTCGACCTTGCCGGCGGACTCGTCGAGAATTTTCGGTATCTCGTTCACATCGTTGTTGGACACTTGCCTCAAAAGCGTGTAGCGGATGTTCAGAAGGTCTGTCGTAATATCCTGCGCCATATTGAGAATTTCTATATGACGTTCCGTAATCCCGCCTGTTATCGCCTCCTTTTTCGCGTAGCCGAAGAGATCGCTCACCAATTTGCCGCTCATATCGGCCAATTCGGCGCCGGCCGCCGCCAGCGTCTTGAAACTCGCGTTCTTCTTCCGGAAGGCGTCCTGCAGCGTGCCCAGCATTTGAACGTAGCTCTTGAGCGGAGAAGAGACCTTCTCGTCTATATTCTGCAATGGCAGCAGTTGAGGGTAGGTTCCCCACATGGAAGCGGCATCGTCCAGTGTTTTCAGCGCCGGAGCCTTCGCGGCGTCGATGGCCTTGATGGAATCCTCGCTTTCCAGCAACTGCATCGAGTCCACAGCCACGAAAAGATCGTACACCTCCCGCTCCATCCGGCTGGTAATCGCCATGGACGGAACGACGGCCTCATCAAGATAACGGTTGTTTTCCCGAAGGTCGGTCAGATTGTTCCACGTCACGGCGACGGCCACGGAAAACACCGCCAGAACCAGGCCAAATCCCAGTAAAAGCTTTGCGCTGGTCTTCAAATTTTTCCACATTAAAGCCCTCTCCTCTTATGGAATATTTTTGTTATATTTTGTTATGATGCTGTGCTTTAAATATATATCAATTCTATGAAAAACTCAATTCAACGCGTCGATTCTTAAACCGCGGGATCAAACCTCTGGTTCTGCCCGAACTCGGCAAGGAGCAAGCTCCCAGCGCTCCCTTCATAATTTTTTTCACCTTTCGGTTGGAAGGAAAATTTATAAAAGGGGTCCGGGGAACTGGTTCCCCGGTGGAGTTTGAGGCGGAGTCTCAAAGTTGCTTCCTGTGATTCGAGGATCAATTTTAACAGTAGTTATAGTTTAAGCTATAACCTAACAACAACGTCGTCAGGAGCGGACGGCAAATATGAAGAGGGTTTTAATAGAACCTCATTTCCCGTTAATGTAACCAGTTTATAATCGGAAGTCGCTATATCCGAAGCGTCCCATTCGCTCGCTCAATTATATTTTTTAAAACCGGTAACTGAAGCGCCGCGTAAAAATCAGCGGGGATCGATGATATAATTTCACAAAACGGAAGCAGCCCTGCGAGGGAGACGTCTGGTATGGTTACCGAGAACACGCATCCGAGACGGGATTTTGATAATCTGCTAAAAACGGCATTGAAGCACGGCTTCTGGGACGGTCTGAAACTTTTTCTTCCGGCCCTTTGGGAGGCTGCGGACAAAAACAAGCCTGTCGAGTTTTTGGACAAGGAACTTCAAAAGGTGACGTTTGACCTCGAAGGCGGGGCAAACAGACTTGATATGCTCGCCAGAATAACCCTTGCAAAGGGCGGGGAAGAATATATATTGTGTCACCAGGAGTACCAAGGGGAGGGCGGCGGCGACCTGCCCACGAGAATGTTCCGATATATGGCGGCGATATATCTGCTTCATTCGAAAAGCCCGGTAGGGATTGCCGTAGTCATGGGTTCAAGGCCGAACGGTGAGGAAACGTATTATCACTCTGACAATTACGGAGTCAAAGTTTCTTATGCGTATATCAATTACTTTGTCCTGAACACCGACGACGAGATTCTCTTGGCGGGTGACAACCGCGTCGGGCTGGTTCTTTACGCGGCAAAATGCGCGCATAGGAGCGGCAGGGACGAGGATAAAAAATTTCGTTATCTCCGTGAAATTTCGGACATATGGGCGAAACGGGGCTGGAATCCGCACGACAAGCGCGTTATTCTCGAAGCTGCGGAGTATTTACTCAATCTGACGGATGAAAATTATGTCCAGCGGATGATTGAATATCTTGAAAACCTGCAAATGAACGAGGGGGACAGAGAGATGTACAAGTCTATTTTTGAGCGCGTCTACGGTGAACGGGGCCGCGAACGGGGCCGCGAGGAGGGTCGGTTGGAAGGGAGACAGGCAGGAAGGCAGGAAGGCAGGCAGGAAAAAGCGCTTGAAATGGCTCAAAACCTTCTCGCGGAGGGCATATCACCCGATGTGATAGCTAAAACCTCCGGACTGTCGCGAAATGAAATTCAATCGCTCGTGAATGGGTGAAGCGGAACGATCAGGAATCATGTTCTCGCCGAAGGCAAACACTTCGGTAGCGTCAACACGCCCTTGTCAATGCGCCCATTTGGGGGTTATTTTGCGGGCAGTATTTTTATAGTCGGAATTTGTCATATCGCGGGCTTTATGATAAACTGCTCGCGTCGATCGCTCCTTGGAACACGCGGTTGTTGTTGTAAATAGGGAGGCATTGCATGGTTTTTCGCGATAGATTGCCGGGATTAGCGGCAATATTATTGATTTTCGTCCTGATATCTGTCGGAATGTCGTCTGCGTCTGACGGAATGTTTGTCCGTGACGCGCTCGACATAGCGGCGTCGCTTCCGAGCGACCGGCCGGCCAATATCATGCGTCCCTTTGCGGACAGCGATATAGGGGAAGCCGCGTTATCCGCGGTATCCTCGGTGAGAGGCATCGTCAAGCTGATGAAACAGGCTCAGGAGATCAGCGCGATGCTCCCGTCGAGGCGTGTCGCAGCGCTTCCGTCACCCAAAACCGATATGGAAATCGCTATGGACGTCGCGTTCCGTCTGCCAGCCGCCCCGGTGGCGGTAGCCTCGAAGCCGGCCGGAGTGAAGCCCGCCGTCAAAGCGCCCAAAACCGCCAGGGAGCCCGCGGCCACACAGCCCGCGTCGTCGCGGCCAAAGGCCAAAATCGCCCTGCCCGGCTCAAAAGAACTTATATGGCCCGTCGACGGCCTGATATATTCGGCGTTCAACGCGACAAGAGGCCGCAGAACACACGGCGCTATCGATATCGTCACTAAAAAAGGCGCCCCCATCGCCGCGGCGGCGGACGGGATAGTATCGGTGGCAGCTCACGGCGGAAAGAACTTCAGCGGTTACGGCAACATCGTCATACTCGATCACGGCGGCGGACTCTATACCGTCTACGCTCACTGCGACACCTTAGCCGTAAAGATGGGCCAAAAAGTGAAGCAGGGCGAACTCATCGGCACAGTGGGGCGCACCGGCCGCGCGACCACGGACCACTGCCACTTCGAGGTCCGAATCGCGGGCACGAAATACGACCCGCTCGCCTACCTGCCTTCCCGCCCCGGCGTATTGAAAGCGACGAACTATCACTCTTCAGGGAAAAAGAAATAACGTCCGCGCTCGTTTGCGCAAGGGCGTAAAACCGTGACTTCGACCGTCCTGCTGGCCGTCATATTGCTTTTTGCCGCAACCGGCCTTTTGCTGGGAATTTCCATAAGGAACGCCTTTAAATCGGACAGGGTGGAAACCCTGACGGCGAAGCTGGATTCCAACCTCTCCAAAATCGACGCCCTTATGCGAGACGAGTTCAGCCGCGGCCGTTCCGAGAACCAAAACTCCTTCAGGGAAAACCGCGAGGAACTCAGCACATCATCCAAACAGCTCGGCGACACGCTGATCAGGACGGTGAACAACCTGGCCGTCACACAGACTGGACAGTTCGACACGTTCTCAAGACAGATGCGCGAAATAAACGAAACCGTCGAGCGCAGGCTGCAATCTCTCCAGGAGGGCAACGACAAAAAACTGGAGGAAATGCGGAAAATTGTGGATGAAAAGCTGCGGGAAACCGTCGAAAAAAGGTTCGACGAATCCTTCAAACTCATAAGCGGCCAGCTCGAACAGGTACATAAGGGGCTTGGCGAAATGCAGGCCCTGGCCTCGGGAGTAGGAGATCTTAAAAAAGTCCTCTCGAACGTCAAAACACGGGGAATTCTCGGAGAGATACAGCTCGGAGCTATCCTGGAACAAATTCTGCCGCGCGGGCAATACGAGCAAAACGCCGTGGTAAAACCGGACAGCCTCGAAAGAGTCGAATACGCCATAAAACTGCCGGGAAAAGATGGCGGCGACAGCTCG
>JAISYN010000076.1 GCA_031269915.1 Synergistaceae bacterium | reverse complement strand
CCAAGCTTGTGCAGGTTGGTGAGAAGCAGTGTCATGTCGATAGCGGCCTTTTGCGCGAAAAATTTGATGTCGCCCCACAAATCGGACGTAGGCTGAGGAACGTAAGAGATTTTCAGCATAGTGTTTAATTTTATCGCGCCCGAATAGGGGATATTCTCTCCCGCTATCAGTTTTAACAGGCTGGATTTTCCGCAGCCGTTTCTGCCGATAACCGCCAGACGAGCGTTTCGGCGGATGGCGACGCTGATGCCGCTCGCAATGGCGTTCCCGCCATAAGTTATCGCAATGTCCGATAGCTCCGCAAGCACTTCCGAGTGCCATTCAACCGGCGACAATTTAAGAGTCTCCGTTTCATCCGAATTTCGGAGCAGGAGAGATTTTTGTTCGATCGCGTCGTTACGGCGTTTTTCCAGAGATTTGGCGCGTTTCATCATTTTTGCCGCCTTATGGCCGACAAATCCTCTGTCCACATGGCCGTCACCGCATTTGGAGGCCTCCGTCTCATTTGACCAATCGACAGCGCGGCCGGCGGCAATCTTTAACTTTTCGATCTCCCCTTTCAATTTACAGTTTTGCCGTTTCTCCCAATTGTCCCGCCGTTCCTTATTTTCCAGCCATTGAGAAAATCCGCCTCGCTGTATCTCGATGTCGTTCCCGCTGATGGACAAGATATGGTCAACGGTCTCATCCAGAAGGGTTCTGTCGTGCGATACGAGTATAAATCCCTTTTTAGAGCGCAGATACGCCGTTACGGTTCTTTTGCCTTCCAAATCAAGGTGGTTTGTAGGTTCGTCGAGAAGCAGAAAGTTATTGGATTTTAAAAATAGAGCCGCCATCAGAATTTTGGTCTGTTCTCCTCCGCTCAGCGTGTCGAAGGGGCGAAACAAAATTTCCTCTGCTGTTTGCAGCAGATTCAGCTCTTTGCGCAATTCCCAGAATTTATAATCACGGTTGATTTCATTGACGACATCCATGGTATCGCGTTCCGGGCATGAAACGGTAAACGGAAAATAGCTGAACGAGACCGGCGAGAAAATGCTGCCGTTGTCGTCAAATTCCCCGGTCAGCAGCTTCAAGAACGTAGTTTTACCGCAGCCGTTACGTCCGATCAGGCCCAAACGCCAATCCGTATCGAATTGGAAAGAAATGGACTCGAATATATTGTCAGAATGTGTGTCATAGCTGAAAGTCAAATTTGACACAGTGATGAGCGACATGCAAACCTCTCCCGTCAACGTGACGCGAAACACCGTTCACGCCTGTTATTTATGTTGGGTTAGCGGGAAAAGCGCATCTTTTGAGCCTCTTTTTGATAGGGATTAATTCATTAAAATAAATTATAAAGATCGCCGCGATTTTTGTCAAACTGCCGACGGCGGCGCGGCGGCTGGCGCGCGGCGTGTTTACTCGTGAAGAATTCGAATATATACTTGGTCAGAGGCGAGGCGCATACATTTTTTAGATAACGGGATGGGAATGATTTGAAGACTGTCTTGCACGGACATGCTGTGAAGCCGGCGAAGAAACGATATAGTTTTCTATGGCTTGTTTTGCTGCTGATAGGTCTGGTCTTCAGTATCCGGTCACTGTTGCCGAGGATAGTTTTCAAGCCCGCGCGGGAGCTGATTTGCACTCCGGAGACTTACGGACTGAGGTTCGAGGATGTTACGCTCGTCACTTCCGACGGATTGAATATCAACGGGTGGTATGTTCCTGCTCCCGAAGCGCGCGGCACATTGCTCTTCTTCCATGGCAACGCTGGAAACATATCGCATCGGTTGGACTCCATCGAAATTTTTCACTATCTCGGATTTTCGGTATTCATTGTCGACTACAGAGGATACGGGAAGAGCGAGGGGCGCTGTTCGATTCCAGGTATAACGGAGGACGCCCTGGCGGCATGGAAATATCTCACGGATGAGCGCAGAATTCCGCCGGATAATATCGTCGTCTTCGGACGTTCCGTCGGCGGAGCGGCAGCTATGCAGCTAATGCGGCATATAAAGCCGCGGGCGTTGATATTGGAATCCACGTTCTCGTCGCTGCCGGAAATGGTACGCGTTCCGTTCCTTGTTCCAGTCGCTCGCTTTGTCATAGGCGACGTTTTCAATTCCGCCGAGATAGCGTCGGAATTGACCGTTCCGACGCTATGCTTCCACAGCCCGGACGACGGAATAGTGCCGTACCGTTTGGGCAGGCGCCTTTACGAGTCAGTGGCGGGCGATAAGGCGTTTGTCGAGCTTACCGGAGGTCATAATGAAGGTTTCTTGAAATCCATAGACGTCTACCGTTTCGCTTTGAACGAATTTTTTACAAAGCATTTCGGAGAAATGCGATAATCACATGTAGACGCTTCTCGGAGTGCCGTGGGTCTGTCAAGTCAACGGGCATAACCGTATCGAAATACGTGAGGGAAAAAGTCAAGCGCGGCTGCATCCGCGTAAATCCTTACGCCAAAGTTGACGCGGCTGGAATAAACCAGCTCTCGAAACTTGGCGGCCTGCTGAAAACGGTTCATCTTGAGAGCGAAGGGGCGTACAGTTCGCGCACAGCAGCGATACTCGGTGAAATTCAAGCGGCGATTTTACAATTCCGCGGCGAAGATAAAGATGATAGGAAAGCACATTCCGAGCCCCAAGGGGCATAGCTCATTCAAAGGACTGAACGATTACATAACGGGTAAAACCAACAGGCAGCCGGGAGAAAAAATAGCTTTAACCGGCTGCCTCAATCTGGCCTCCGTCGAAACGGCGACGATCGAGATGGAATCTTTGGCCTTTCAGAACAAACGCAGCAAAGACCCCGTAATGCACTTGTTATTGAGCTGGAGGGAAAACGAAAATCCAACACAAGAACAAGTCAATAAAGCCGCGACCATAACCCTGGATGAACTGAACATATCCCAATGCCAGGCTCTCTACGCGCTTCACCGGAACACAGATAACCTTAACCTCCATATCTGCGTCAACAGGAT
>JAISYN010000025.1 GCA_031269915.1 Synergistaceae bacterium | reverse complement strand
ACAAGGTGAAGGCAATGCGCCTGGACGAGCGTGTGAAGGTGTTCACCCAATGGGACGCCGAAAACTATTGCGTCGGAAACCCCGGCGACTGGCTTGTGTCGCGCGGGCCGGACGACCTCTATATCATCACGGCGCATCTGTTCGGCAAACTTTACGTCAGGGATTGCACGGATCTCGATCTTTCGCTGGAGAGCGGCGCCGTCCGCGCGGCGAAAAAGAATATCCCGGTATCGGTTGTATTCGCGGACGGGGACGGAATTTTGGAGACCCGAGAGGGGCGCGTCCCCTATAAGAATGGGGACGCCCTGCTGACCGGGCCTGGCGGCGAGTCCTGGCCGATTGAAAGAGAGCGTTTTTCGTGCTGTTATTCCCCCATGCCGGGCGTCGGCGCATGGGATGAGGGCAAGTATCTGAGGAATGAAGAGCCGATACTCGCCCTCCGGATGGACGAGCCGTTCGTGACGGAGGTCCCGGCCGGCGGCGTACTGCGAGGCGAGCCTGGCGACTGGTTCGTGCGGTACGCGGAGGATGACCGGGGCATAGTCGGAAGTGAAATTTTCGAGAAGACCTGGGAAATTTTGAAGGCTGACGGCTTACCGCATTCCCGTCAAGTCCGTCGAGGAACTGAGAGGTGAGGATCAAACTGCTCAGCGATCAAAACGCCGAACGTTTCCTGTCTCGCATGGCCGAACTCGCGGTGGCTCGACAATAAGGAAGCGATAAATCGGAACGCCGGCGGTGGACATTGACGCCCGCCGCGTGGAATCCGGCGCCAGTTACGCGACGGCGACGTATTCGAAAGATGTTCGATGTTCCCAATTTTATGAACATTTCACCAAATGACGCTAAAATTTAACCAAAGAGCGCAGATAGATAAAATTTAGTTTTTTGTGTTTTATAACGCAAAAGACGGCTATAAAAATTTTTATCCGAGTCAGAACGCACTATTTCGGCTATTTCCCTCTCCCAAGAGATTTTGAGGGTCGTTATTATTTTCATTCCTCAAAAACAATTTATTATCATTGTCATGAATTCAGTGAATTTAATAAATTTTTAAGCCGATCGGAGGCCTTGTCTTAATATCATCATTGACACTCACTCTCAGGCGTGTTTTATGATGATATTTAAAGTACAAAAATATAAAAACTAACATATTCTATGCTTTATAATCGTTATCTTTAAATATAAGTGCCTCGCTCTCAGTAATTATAACGATTTTAATTTAGAAAGTTTTTGTTATACTCTCCCTGTCGATCGAACAGCGCAAAGCGCGGCGGTTTTGTCACCCCGTAAGTGAACGGCCGGCGCGCGATTCAAAGAGCTCTTGATTTCCAACCGGACGTCAATTCTACTGTGTCTTGGCGATAGTTTGAAGCTGATCGGAGCACCGGAGGAGCTTTCAGCCGTACTGTTGGTGCGTGTTCGTTTGTTCTCCATCTCGCGAATGGGGTTGAACGGGTTAACGTAAAAAAGACGAGAAAACGAGCAGTTTCTCGTCTTTTTTATTTCCGTTTCATAGTGTAACCGGTGTATCAAAAGGCCGGAACTCTGTATAATATTATCAGTTGTATAATTGGAGGGCGGAGGGAGCGGGGCAATGAAAAAACTTGTTTCATCTCTTGTGATATCGGTTTTCATATTGGCGTTCCCGGCGACCGCGGGACAGGCTGGCGAAGAATACATGGCCGATACCGCTATGGAGCCGGCAGATTTCCGCGGGATCAAATGGCAGCAGCCGCTCAGCTCCCTGACTGATATGGAGGAGCTGTACCGCGACGATGAAGCCGGCGAGATAGCCTGTTCCAGGCAAGGAGAGGATATGACGTTCGGAGGCGCGAGCCTGTCGTCTGTCGAGTACATCTTCTTCGACGGCAGGCTTTCCAACGTATCGGTGGTCGTGAAAGGCGCAAAAGAGGCAAAATCCTTGCTGGAAGAAGCCAGAGCGCTGTATGGGAGGGAAACTCTGAAAAACGGCGACGACTACTACTGGAGATTCACTGACGTGGCCGTCATGTTCAGCAAAGAGCCCGGCGACCAGTCGGTACTGTTCTATCAATATATCGGCTTCATGCGCAATCGGTAACGGAGCCGGGGAACCGCGCCGTTATCGCCGCAAAGGCTGTTCAGACCGCTGAATCATGCCCGGTAAACGCGTCAAAAAGAATAAATACGCTATCCTGCTGAAGGCTGCCGTCATCCTGTTCGTCGCTATTCTCTCGGCGATCGAACTTCCAAACCTCTGGACCGGAGACAGCGGGTTCGCGTTTTACGCCTTCGACGTCGGCCAGGCCGACGCCTTTCTGTTTCATCTTCCGGATGGAGAAAACATACTGATAGACGCCGGTACGAGGTCGGCTGGCCCCGGTCTGGTCTCCCGCCTGAAAAGGCTCGGCGTGCGCAAGATCGACATCGTGGTCGCCACGCATCCTCACGAGGATCACATAGGCGGAATGGCCCATATACTGAGGGCGTTCCCGGTCGGAAAATTCTGGGACAGCGGATACAATCACGGTTCTGATGTGCAGCGCGACATGCTATCCGTCCTGCGCGGCAGGAAAATCCGATTCGAGCGTCCGAAGGCCGGTTTCAAAGAGACTTTGGGCGGCGCGGTGATAGAGGTGCTGGCCCCCGTAAAAGCGATGCGCGGCTCCGAAAGCGACGCTAACAACAACTCGATAGTCCTGCGCGTGGTTTACGGCGACGTCGCGTTTCTGATGACCGGCGATATGGAAAACGCGGAGCGCCGCAGCGTGGGAAGATTCCCCCGAGCCACCGTATTGAAGCTTGCCCATCACGGAAGCGCGAACGGCACGGACGAGAAGATGCTGAAAGAGGTCTCGCCCGACGCCGTCATACTCACCTACGGACGCGGCAACTCCTACGGGCACCCGCACGGGGTGGTGGTCGCGCTCATTCGGAAATTCGGGCTGCGCTCATACGCGACGGCGGATGGGGAGATAAAAATAACCACAGACGGCCGCACGTTGAAAGTGCGGCAGTGAAACGGCGAAAGGCGGTATCTCACAGGTGAAAGCGATTTTCTTTTTCGTCGACAGAATCACCGAAGGCATAGCGACACTGCTGTACGACGGTGGAAACTTTACGGCGGAGTTACCGGCGCGCGCCCTGCCGGAGGGAACCCGCGAGGGCGTCTGGCTGCGCGCCGTCTTTGAAATCGACGGGGAAAAAAGATCAGAGATCGCGCGTGAGATAGATTCCCTGATGGATGAACTGGAACGATAGTTATAACGCAACAATTCCGTTTAATTGCGGCGGTGAGAAACAAGGAGGAGTCGTTCCATGAAGCGAAAACCGACAAAAAATCCTGTTTCTGCTGCTTGTGATAAGCCTCACGGCGGCAATGCCGCTTATTACAACTCCCGCGTTCGCTGTCACCGGCACGGTGCAAATCAACGGCGGTTTAAACCTCGATCTCGCTGCCAACCTGTCCGACACGAACTGGACGTGGACGGCATTGACCGCTACCCTTATCTGTTAAAGTCGGGTAAATTTTTTCCCGTGATATTGTGATATAATTTCCCAGTTGTCTTTTTAAAACGATCGATCTGAGCGTCACCGCTCGTTTCAAAGGAGGTAAAACAGGAATGTCCAAACATTGCGATTGTTGCGGCAGAGGTCCCGTCACGGGGAACGCCGTCAGCCATTCGAACAGGCATACAAGACGCCGGTGGCTCATAAACCTCAAAAGCGTAATGCTTGACGTGGGCGAAGGAGAGTCGAGAAGATTCAAAATATGCACTAAATGTCTTCGCTCCGGCAAAGTGAAACGGGCGGCGTAATTTGTGGATTAAACCCGCCGGCCGGGAACTATGGGCGCTTCTGAATGACGGCTGAATCTCCGGCGACCATTTTCCCCCCGATGAATACCGCGCGGGTCCGCAGGTTTTTGTCCCACACGACTATATCGGCGCGCTTCCCTCTCTCCAGGCTGCCTATCTCTTCGTAAAGACCGGCGGCTTTCGCCGGATTGGATGTTGAGGCGCGCAAAGCTTGTTCTATGGGTATTCCGAACGATATTGCCCTGCGGCATGCATCAGCCAGGTTCACGACGCTGCCGGCTATGGAATGAGCGCCGTCTTCCAGTGTCGCGCGGCCGTCTTTCACCAGGACCGGCAGGCCGCCCAGGCGGTACGTGCCGCCGGGCATTCCCGCGGCTCTTATGGAATCGCTGACGAGGCATATCCTGCCGGCCTTGAACATGGCAAAAGCGGCTCTTACGGTCGCCGGATGCAGATGTACTCCGTCGGCTATAAGTTCGACGTGTGAAGCGCGGTCGAACGCCGCTCCGATGACTCCGGGAGCGCGATGGGCAAATGGGGAAGTGGCGTTGAAAATGTGCGTCACGAGCGATGCTCCCGCGTCGAACGCCGCAATCGCCGTATCGTAATCCGCGTCGGTGTGAGCCAGTGACACCGCGCATTTTTTGCTCGCCTCGCGGATGAATTCGATGCCGCGCGGCAATTCGGGAGCGACGCACACTATCAGAATGCGGCCTCCGGAAAGTTCGTACAGCCTGTTGAAAAAACCTGTGTCCGGATCGGTGATATAGCTGGGGTTCTGCGCTCCGAGGCGTTTGGGGTTCAGGAACGGGCCTTCCAGATTTATGCCCCGCAGCACCGCTCCAAATCCATCCCGCCCGAAGTAGGGAGAGGAGATTTTTATGACGTCCGACAAAATTTCCTCCGGGTACGACATGGTCGCCGGTACGACGCTCGTCACGCCGATAGTGCCGTAATATGAGAGCATCCTTTCGAGCCCGTTCGAATCCGCATCGCACAGATCAGCGTTCATGGCGCCGTGTGAATGGATGTCCACGAAACCTGGCAGTACATAGCATTCAGAGGCGTCGAAAATTTCGTCTCTCCCGTAATCGGCTAGTTGCGCCGTTTCAGATATTCTGTCGCCATCGACGGCTACATCGGTTTTCACGAATCCGCTTTCGCCGTCAAAAACCAGCCCTCTTCGTATCAGCATTGCTCTGCCTCCGCGACGCAAAGATCAGCAAAACATTTTACAGGCTCCGGGAGATTTGTAAAATGCGGAACGGACGAATTTTTTTGCAGTAAACTTCTTGCTTATTTTTTTACCAAATTCCGATTTATGGCGATTTTAATGACTTCAGCCAGGTTGTTGGCGCCAAGTTTAGCGTATATCGAGTTCAAAGCCATCTTCACGGTCGAAACCGATAATTCGCGGTTCGACGCTATATCCGCGCGAGAGAGGCCGTCGCACAAGTCTCTGAGAACTTCCATCTCTCTCGGTGAAATTCGCACGTCATCCATTATATTGTTCGCTTTTTTATACTTCAAAATGATTTGAAGCCGCCGCTTAGCGTAAGTGGCCGATTTCCGATTCATGAGTTTGAGCCATTGGACAGGGATACCGCAGTTTTTATCCTTCATCGCCGCCCTTGTCAGCGTGCGCATATCATTGCCCAGTTCTATGAACGGCATCGTCAGGGCATTTGTCGACGCGAGTTCATAAGCCTCCCGCAGCGCGGTCATGGACGCGTCCCGGTTTTTGAGATGATACAGACTCGCCGCCATGAGCAGTTTCATCTCCAGTTTTCCAAACAGCACATCACAGAAAGCCGGATTGCTCTCGATAAAGGGGATGAGTTTGTCGTATCTCTTGTCCGAATAATAAAATTTCGCCTTGACAAAGTCCCCAAAATCCGCCTTAAATTTGCCTGAATAACCCTTTTCGAAATCGCCGTTCAATATCCATTGAGCGATCTGGTTCGGTTGATTGAGAACGGAATAGTACCAGCTCGATATAATGTCGAAAGTTGTGAAGCGTGATTGGTATTCCTTCATTTCGAGCAGGGCTTCCAAGTTTTTAAACACCGCCTGAATTTCCGCGAAATCACCTTTGGCTGCCGCAATGCGAAGAAGATAGAACAGCGCCCTGTTTATCACCTCGTACTGGTTTCGCTCCTCCGCCTTCTGAATTGATTTTCTCAAAAATTTAACGGAGTTGTTCAGATCGCTTTTGTAAAAATACAGTTCGCCCCTGGCCAGATCATCCAACCCGGACATGAAGCCGTTCAGAATATTTACCACCGGCTGTATGAAGCGCGCCAGAGAGTCTATGAATTCCTCCATCGCTCCGCTCCGCGTCGTTCCGACTTTGGAAATCAGCGCGCTCAGGGTTACGCTGTTAGCCACGCCGGGTTCCCGATAAGGGTTCAGCTTGTAATAGTGATACGCTTTTTCGAGGGGTTCATAGAAGTCATAGCGCCCCGTGCGCGGCGCGGTCAAATATTCCCCTGTGCCTAATGACAAATAAGCGTCGCAGAGAACATAATTGTTGAAATCGGAACCCGGCAGGAGCGAATATCTCTCGATGATTCCCTTGACGTTAGCCAATGCTTCTTCTTGCCGATTGAGGTTCAGGAGCAGGGTCGTATACTGGCGGTAGTATTGGGGGAAACATTCCAGCAAATGGGCCGGAGCCTTGTTGTAGATGGCAAGGATGAACTCGGCCTGGTCGTAAGAGAACTGTATATGGAAACGATAAACGATATCGATGATCTTTTTGTATTCGTCAGCCTTGCCGTAATATGAAATGGCGTCCATCTTGTAGTCGTTCTCGTCACACCAGCGAGCCGCCTTTAAACAGACGTCCTTTTCTTCGTCTTCCGTCAGAATATTCTGTTTTTGGCGCAGGTATTCGAGAAGGAGATGATGAATGAAATATGTTTGCAACTGGGTATCGAACCGCACGAAAGAATTGATCTCCTTCAATTCATCGACTAGGTTTTCGTCGCCTTCGGCAAGAATCGAAACCAACTCCGCCGAAAGGTGCTCTATCAGGGACAGCTTTATCAGGAATCGCTGCAATCTGTCCGAGCTGACGGTAAACACTTCGTCTTCGAGCATTTTGAAGATGTTCAGCTTCATGGCGATACGCGCGCTTTGCTCCTGATCCGGAGCCTTTTTCAGGGCCAGACTGATCAGGTTCATCGCAAATACCCACCCGCCCGTGTCGCCGCAGATATCAGCGATGCTCCGCGGCGACAGATGGATTCCGAGCAGTTGAAAATACTGCGCGGTTTCGCTCTCCGTCATGCGCAGATCGTCCTCGCTTATGATGGTTACCATCCTCTGTGATTGCAGCCTGACAATGTTAATGTCCGGATCTGTCCGTGAAATGATGATAGTGGTTATATTCGATATCGGAGATTTGATGGCCCTCTCAATGAACAGGGAAACTGATTTTTCACGTATAAGATGAAAATCATCGAACACTATTACGCGTTTCCCCGCGGACAAGAGTTCGTCTTTAAACAACGAAATAAATTTTTCAAAAAGGTCTTCCGTTTCAGGGAAACCGATCTCCAGCAGACGTTCCGCTAAGCGTTTGTTTTTCAACGCGACCGTGTTCGTCATACGCTCCCAAAATCTGGAGCCCACATTGTCGCGCTCGGAAAGTTGAAACCACATTGTGATAACGTCGTAATTCTGAAGGAAGGAATAGACGGCGAGTGTTTTGCCGTATCCGGCGTTCGCCGAAACAATGACCAGCGGTTTTTTTATGGCATCCTCGAAAAGCTCGTTCAGCTTCGGGCGTTCCAGAAATATACCGCCCTCCGTGGAAATAGCTGATCCTCTGTTTAGTATGCGCTCACCCATTTAATCTCTCTCCGTTTTTTATAACTCGCCCCTTTTTCGAATACACTGCTGATGCGCGATGTCCGGCAATAAGAAAATTTCAAAACTTACAAAAATAATTTACCAGCTTTTGCGAAAAAAAGCAATAGATATATGGTCGTATTTTGTGATTTTGTCGCGGTTAAAAAGACTGGGATTGGAGACTCTGTTACGGTTTACCGGCCGTCAACAGTTTTTCGGACAGGAAGTTAAGCAGCCAGCTTTCCACTGTTGCGATACCAATTGTTCAACCACTCCATAGGGCTGATATACCCCAGGCGTTTTTGAATTCTCCGAGTGTTATAAAAGCCGTTGATATAGGCAAACATAATTTGTCGGGCCTGTTCTCTGGTCTTGAAGTGAACCCAGTGCACCGACTCTTTTTTAAGATTTGCGAAAAAGGGGACATCAAAAACAAAAAGTAATAAGGCGCAAGACATTTGCGTCCTGAGAACCTTATGAGGCACTGCCAAGAGTTATGCGCAAAATCTGTGAGCCTCCTGGCATCTGAAGGAAACCGGAGGCAACTCGACGTTGATTTTTTTGTTCTCCGACATAATAATCACCATGCGGACACGCAGCCGTCCGCTCTCGGTTCGGTGGCTCCCGCAAAGGTTCCGTGCCCGGTTTTCCAAATAATCTCGCCGCGCCCGAACTCGAACGGATCGACCGCGATTGAGGCCGAGTGCCCCATCCGTTCCAATTTTTGGATTACGCCCTCGTTGAACCCCGGCTCGAAGGAGACGTCCATATCGCCTGTCCACTGCCATCTTGGAGCGTCTAGCGCCTCCTGTGGATTCATTTCAAAATCGACGCAGTTCATCACGACCTGCAAATGTCCCTGCGGTTGCATATACGCTCCCATTACGCCGAAGGGGCCTATCGGATCGCCGCCTTTCGTAATGAAGCCGGGAATTATCGTGTTGTAAGGGCGTTTGCCGCCTTCCAGGGCGTTCGGGTGCTCTGGATCAAACTCGAAACATAGAGCCCGGTTGTTGAGAGAGACGCCTGTGCCGGGCGGAACCACCGCCGCGCCGGTACCCCTGAAATTGCTCTGTATATACGATATCATATTGCCTTCGCGGTCAGCGGCGCAAAGGTAAACTGTTCCTCCGGAGTAAGGATTGCCGTGGCTGTAGAGCGCGGCGTCTTTTTTCATTCCCGCCGCGCGGCGCGCCAGATATTCTCCGGACAGCATTTCGTCCACGGGGATCTTCGCGAACCTCGGATCCGCCACGTAACGCTTCGCGTCCGCGAAACTCATCTTGATTGCTTCTATCTGCCGGTGAATAGCGGCAGGATCGTCGTGTCCGGAAAAATCGAAGCCGCGCAGCATGCCCAAAGCCATCAGCGCCACTATTCCCTGACCGTTGGGAGGCATCTCCCACACGTCGAACCCCTTGTAATGAACGCTTACGGGTTCGACCCATTCGGGGCTGAACGATGCGAAATCCTCCTCCGAAAAAAAGCCGCCGGTCTCTCTTGAAAATCCGATTATTTTTTGGGCTGTCTCGCCGGAGTAAAACGATTTCGCGCCCGTTTCGGCTATGGCCTCCAGTGTCAGGGACATTTCCCGCAGTTTGAAAATTTCGCCGGGTTCAGGAGCGCGCCCGTCCGGGCAGAACGTTTCGAACCACCCCGCGTGTACTTTTCCTCTGAGTCCCGCGAATGCTTTGACTGTTCTTTTCCACAAACGAGATATATTTACTGGAACGGCAAAGCCGCCTCGCGCGTATTCTATAGCCGGGGCAAGCGTATCGGAGAGTTTCAGGCGCCCCATTCGCGACGACAATTCCGCCCACATGCCGGGCGCTCCGGGAATAGTGGAAGCTCCCCAACCGTAGGCAGGGATTTTTTCCATTCCGCGCTTCCTGAAAGCGTCTATCCCATACGATATTGGCGCCGGCCCGCAGGCGTTTATGCCGTACAATTTGCCTTCGCGCCAGATGATGGCGAAAGCGTCGCTGCCCAGTCCGTTGGACATGGGTTCGACGACCGTCAGTACCGCCGCCGCCGCGATAGCGGCGTCGATCGCGTTGCCGCCTTTTTTGAGAATATCGACGCCGGCCTCGGCGGCCAGCGGATCTGTCGTCGCTGTCATACCGCGCGAAGCGTACACTACGTTTCTCCTGGAAGGATATCTGTACAAAAAAGGATCGTATCTCACGGGTTTCCTCCCGTCTCGAACAAATGGTTCATAAACCCCGGGCCATTCTGCGCAGACGGTCTATTCGCTCATCGATTGGAGGATGAGTGGCATAGAGGCTTGCCATCAGACCGTTTTTCCCCAGCGGATTGGCGACGCACAGCGAGCCCATCAACGGGCGCGAGTCGAGAATTTCCACCCTGGGGTCGCTCGATATGGCTTCAAGGGCGTCGGCCAGCGCGTCGGGATTATGGGTAATGCGGGCGGACGTCGCATCCGCCAGAAATTCACGGTTGCGGGAGAGCGCCATGCGTATGAGAGGGGCCACGAAAAAACCGAATATCCAAAGAGCGAGAGCAATGAGGAAAAGGAGCAGCCCGACTTTGCCGCTTCCCTTTCCGGATCTTCTTCCAACGCGTCCTCCGCTTCTAATCGCTATCCTGAACATTATCTCCGCCAGGAACGTGAACATGGCTATTCCCGTGACGACGATGATCATCAGTTTCGTATCCTTGTTGCCTATATGCCCCATCTCATGGGCTATCACGCACTCCAGCTCGTTCGGTTTCAACTTGTTCACAATTCCACTGGTCAGGGCTATGGAAGCCGTCTCGGGAGCGCGGCCGGTAGCGAAAGCGTTGAGCGACTCGTCGTCTATAATGTAAACTCTCGGAGTGGGGAGTCCGGCCATGATCGCCACTCTTTCGACCATCGAGTACAGCTTGGGGTTATCGGACGGGGCTATTTCCCGCGAACCGGCCGCGTTCAAAATCATCTTTCCGCCGTTCATGTAGGAGATGAAAATCCACAAAAACGCGGCGCCGGCAAGCCACGGAAACGCCATAAACGTCAGGAGCAGCGTCAACGGCATCGCCTGTCCGGCGCTCGGCGTCCCGAAAACTCCCAGATACGTCAACAGCGCGAAGACGCAAAAGGTAAGAACCAGAAGAGCCAGCGGAAACAGCGCCAGTATCAGCACCGTGCGCCTTCGGTTCGAATCAATGTGGTCGTAGACCGTCATATTGGAAGCGCCTAGAACTTGACCTGGGGCGCTTTCTTCGCGGCTTCTGCTTCGGCGGCGTCCAGTTCGAAGAATCCGCGTTTCGCGAACGCGAACATCCCTGCTATTATGGAACCCGGGAACATCTCTATCCTGTTGTTGTAAGAGAGCGTCATCGAGTTGTAGAAACGGCGGCTCGCCTGCAATTTATCCTCCGTGGCAGCGAGTTCGCCCTGAAGCTCCATGAAATTCTGATTGGCCTTCAGATCGGGGTATGCCTCGGACAACGCGAAAATGCTCTTCAAAACTCCGGAAAGCGCGTTTTCCTTGGACGCCCTTTCCGCTATCCCTTCTCCCTGTGCCGAGACGGCCGAATTGCGCGCCTGAATGACGCGCTCCAAAGTCTCGCTTTCATGCTTCGCGTAGCCCTTTACGGTCTCGACCAGATTCGGGATGAGGTCGTGACGGCGCTTCAAAAGAGTGTCGATGTCGCTCGATGCCTCGTCCGTCCGGTTACGTGCCGTGATCAGCCCATTGTACAAGCTTATGGCGTAAATTGCGATGAGCACTAGTATGCCGATTAAAACAATCAAGGAAGTCCCCATAATCCTTACCCCCCAGCAACTTCAAAGATGCTGTGCGTCCGCGTATGCCCCGCGTCCGTCACTTCACAGTGTGGAGCCAGCCGAATCTGTCTGGAACCGCGCCGGTCTGGATACCGGTTATCTCGTCGTACAACCTTTGGGTTATGTCGCCTATTTTGCCGTCGTTGAAGCGCATCACGGCGTCTTTCCACTTGAGTTCGCCGATTGGGGAGACCACGGCGGCGGTGCCCGCGCAGAAGGCTTCCCGCGCCTTGCCGGCTTTGTGCGCTTCCGAGAGTTCCTGTATGGATATTGTGCGCTCTTTCATCGGCATTCCCCAGCTTTTCGTCACTTCTATGATCGAATCACGGGTTATGCCGGGCAGGATGCTGCCGTTCAGTTCGGGAGTGATCACTTCGCCGTCTATGACGAAGAATATGTTCATGCCGCCGACTTCCTCGATATATTTCCGTTCGACGCCGTCGAGCCACAGCACCTGGGAATAACCCGCCGCCTCGGCCTCCTCCTGCGATTTCAGCGAACCGGCGTAGTTCCCGGCGCACTTGGAGTAACCTGTGCCTCCGCGCACGGCGCGGACGTACTTATCCTCAACGTATATCCGTACTGGGGCCAGTCCCTCCTTGAAGTACGCTCCGACGGGAGAGAGGATGGTCGCGAAAGTAAACGATTTCGACGGATGGACGCCCAAAAACGCCTCGCTGGCGAAGATGAACGGGCGGACGTAAAGCGAGGTTCCAGGAGCGCCGGGTATCCAGGCGGAGTCGGTTTTCACCAGCTCCGATATCGCTTCCAGCGTGTCTTTTTCGTCGATCGGGGCTATGCACATGCGGTCGCAGGAGTCGTTCATCCTTTTCATGTTCATGTCGGGCCTGAACATCACTATCCGGCCGTCCTTATGTTTGTATGCCTTCATGCCCTCGAATATCAACTGTCCGTAGTGCAGACAGCTTGTCGCCGGGTCGAGCGACAGCGGGCCGTAAGGAATTATCCGCGCGTCATGCCACCCTTTACCTTTGTCATAGTCGATCATCAGCATGTGATCGGTGAAAACAGTCCCGAAATGAATATGGCCCAGTTCTTCCGGCGTCGGGATATTCTTCGGCTGTTTCGTATGTTCGATGCGTACGTTCATGATATGTTCCCCCCGTATTTATGTTTATCCGTTCGGGATGAACGTGAAAGCCCTGTCGAATCCGTCCCGGACGGCCTCGTAAATTCTTCCCTGCCTGGTGGCGCTGCCTATGGCAAATACTCTGTTTTGCCCGAATTCCCTTTCGAAAGCCTCTACTGTCTCCTTATCGGGTCTCACTCCGATTGCCATCACCATATAATCGGCCTCAATCGACGTCTCGCCTCCCGCTTCGTCCCGCAGGCAGGCCTTCAGCGCCCCGCCGCTTTTTTCAACGGACATCAGCCTGTGCCCTGTCAGAATTCTGAGGCTTCCCTTCCCGATACGGCTCATTATATCGTTCTTTATCACCGAGAACAATCCCGGCCCCACTTCGTTCTGCATTTCAACGAGAGTTATTTCCGCCCCGCGCTCCGTCAGAAGATCGGCCGCTTCCAGCCCTGTGAGCCCGGAGCCTATTATCGCGACCCGCCCCGACGGGTTTACCCCGCCGGTTATCACGGCTTCCGCGGTGCAGACTTTGTCGGATATTACTCCCGGCAGTTCAGGCACTATCGGCTGGGCTCCGCATGCGACGAATACTCCCGCGGGAGACAGTTCGCGCACTGATAAGGGCGTAGCTTCGGCGCCGAGCCTCACGTCGACGCCGAGTTTCTTCAAGGCGAGCGACATGGATTCGGTCAAGCGCGTTATAAGTTCCTTATGAGGCGGCTTGTCGGCGATGTTGAGCGTACCGCCCAGAGTGTCGGATTTTTCGTAAAGAGTCACGGCGAATCCGCGTTCAGAGAGCACGCGCGCCGCTTCCATGCCGCCCGGACCTCCTCCTATGACGGCGACCGGGCTGCCGGCGGCGTCTCGTTCGACGCGGTCCAAAACGTACTCCCTCCCCATACGGGGGTTGACCGCGCACGCGACGGAGTTACGGTGCACCAGGAGACGCTCGCGGCAGAACATGCAGCCGATGCATGGACGTATCTCGCCCTCCCGTCCGTCCAAGGCTTTTCTGATGAAATCCGGATCGGCGAACAGCGATCGCCCCAGCGCGACGAAGTCGCATACTCCCTCTTCGAGCAGCGACTCCGCGAACGCGGGGTCCTTTATCGTGTTGGTGGCGATCACGGGAATCGACATCCGTTCCTTGAACGCGCGCGCCACGTGTTTCTTCCAGCCCGGCGAGCAGGAGTACGGGTCGCAGTTTGCGTTGGCGTTCAGCGCGCTGCCGTTGCTTATGTTTATAGCGTCGATTCCCATGGATTGCAGGTATTCCCCTATAGCGAGCCCGTCGGAGAGCGAGAGAGTGTCTGGCACGTCCGGCGTCATCTCGTCTCCGCATATCCGCACCGATATGGGATACGCGCCTCCAAGCGCCGCCCGTATGCCGTCTATTATTTCGCTTATGAAGCGCATCCGGTTTTCGAAGCTGCCGCCGTAGCTGTCCGCGCGTTTGTTATAGTATGGGCTGAAAAACTGGCCGATCAGGTACGAGTGCGCGCCGTGGAGTTCCACACCGTCGTATCCCGCCTTTTTGCACCTGACCGCAGCCTCGGTGAACTTGCGCCCGGCGGTCTTTATCTCATCCGGAGTCATGGCGCGGGGCGATGGCGCGCCGGGCGCGGCCGGAATGCCCGAGGGGCTCAGCGGAGTCCGCCCCGAGAGCAATGGGTTCGACGTGCAGCCAGCGTGATGGAGCTGTGCGAAGATGAGCGCTCCATGCCTGTGAACGGCATCGGTCAACTGCTCGCAGGACGCTATGTGCCAGTCCTGAGATATCCTCAAGTTATAGTTCGTAGGAACGCTCTCTATTTCATCGACGCCGGTGTATTCGTTTATCACAAGCCCTATCCCGCCGCGCGCGCGTTCCTCGTAGTAGCGGATGAGACGCGGTGACGCCGTACCGTCGTGATTGGCAAAATCAGTCCCCATTGGGGACATGACGGCTCGATTGCGCAGCGTCAGCCTGCCTATCCGTCCTTTTTCGGCCAATCTGCGGAATTTCATTTCGGCTGCCTGTTGTGGTTGAAGTGCCCGCTGTTTGGCTTTGGCGCTATAGTGCTGACCCAGCGGTTCGTGTAGTTGAAGAATCCCGCCACGAAAGCAGCCTCCAATATCTCGTGATCGTTAAAGCCCGCCTCCCGCAGCTTGTCTGCCTGATCGGTGTCTATCTCGCGGGGATATGCCGTGACGAAGTAAGCGTAATCGCAGAGGGCGCGTTGTTTGGGGGTCAGCCTGGCCGTGCGGTAGTTGTAAGCGATATGGTCCACCCATTCCGGGTCTCCGGTGAGCCCGCGCAGCATGTCGCCGTGCGTGGCAAGACAGTAGGTGCAGCCGTTGGTTGACGATACCACCAAACCTATCATCTCTTTGTCGGCGTTTGAGAGCCAACAGGTGTCGGGCGTAAAGAGCGAGGTTTTGAAGTTCAGAAAACCGATGTACTGAGACGCGTTGAGCGGCAGAATTTTGAAGAGGTTATTGATGAACCCCCAATTTTTCTCCATAGTTTCGACGTTTTTGTCGAAAACGGCGTACTGCTCGTCGGTCATGTCTTCTCGGACCGGCTTTTGCAGAAGAGATAGCTGTTCGTCAAATTCAAGACTCATTGGTTATCCTTTCGTTATCATGACAGCACATAGCCGAAACTGCGCTATTTGGGGCAGATGGCGAAGACTCTCGTCGGGAACCCCGTTCCGCCTTTCAGTTTGGGAAACGCCACAAACACTATCGCTCCGGCCGCCGGAAGCTGGTCGAGATTTTTCAGTAATTCGACGTTCAGTTTATCGGCTTTCAGAATATAGCTTTCGGCGAGAAATCCCGTCTGTTTTTCGCAGGCTGGCGGATCGGTGTCGGGCGTCTCGTGCCCGATCGCTCCCACCCGCCTCACGTCGGCAAGCCACTTGACGCAGTCGAGATCCCACCCCGGATAGTGAGCGTTGCCGTCCTTGTCCTTGTTGTCGTAATCGGCGGGCGCGCGATGGGACCAGTCGCTGCGGAACGCCACGAACGCCCCTTCGGGAATCTGTCCGTGCTCCGCCTCCCAAGCCAGTACATCCTCTTTCGTCAATGCGTAGTCGTTGTTTTTCGCCGCCTCGGCGGATTTGTCTATGACGCAGAGGGGATACGCGCATTCGTCGACCGGAATCGCTTCCATCAGCCTTCCGTTCGCGTCGAAGTGTCCGGGCACGTCGGCGTGAGTGCCGTACTGTCCGGCGACGGCGTACTCATATACTTTCATCGGAGCGACGTCGAAGTCGAACAATTTTTTGACACCAAGCGGCTGGAAGCCGTACCAGTGAGGCGTCTCCGCGCTCAATTCATGGGTCAGATCGACCCACCTATACTTGGACTTGAGTTCGGACAACTGGCTCCAGAGGGAATGATTCTGATCTGGGTTTGGCATGGCATATTCCTCCTCGTGATTTATTTAGCGCTCGGTCAAGTATACACCAAGGCAATAGTAAAGATGTACCATCACAAAGCAGCAGTTTCTACATCATCTTACGAATGCGGCCGGCCTGCTTGCAGGTAGGTTTTGCGGCATTCGTTACCGCGAAGGGAGGGAAGATGGATACAATCCAAACTAACGGCGGGCGGAATTTTTCACCCGCCATCTTTTAATTAATTATACCCTTCAAGTGAGTGCTTTTATAGGGGAAATATAGCACAAATTTTGAATAAATTCATCGTTGCAAGAAAAAAGCATAAGTAAATGGTAAATGCGTAAGAGCGAGGCGCTATTTTACCGGTTCTCTTGGTTCTGATAAAATAAAGAAGCAGCCCGGTGGTTCCAACTGTTTCAACCGGACTGCTCTGTGTCACAGCCGCTATGGGAGCGACTAGCCTCGTTCTCATAGCGGCCGATCAACCAAATGAATAATTGAACTTCTGTTGCTTTGCGCTTGTAAATGTTATCA